>JAHBSN010000230.1 GCA_019639095.1 Actinomycetota bacterium | reverse complement strand
CTCGGTCCGCCCGGCGGCGGCCCGCAGCATCAGCACGCGGGGCTCGGCCGTGCCGAACGGGCCCTGGCCGGTGGCGGCGAAGGCGAGGGTGGCCCCGAGCGAGAACACGTCGGACGCGGCGGTGGCCGTCTCGCCCCGCGCCTGCTCGGGCGACATGAACCCCGGGGTGCCGACCACCACCTCCGAGGCGGTCAGCCCGGGGGTGGCGTCACGGTGGATGGCGGCGCCGAAGTCGGCCAGCAGCGCATTGCCATCGGCGTCGAACAGCACGTTGGCCGGCTTGATGTCCCGATGCACGACGCCCTGGCGGTGGGCGGCGGCGAGACCGTCGAGCAGCCGATCGCCGAGGCGGCGCACCTCGTCGGCGGGCAGGGGACCCTGGTCGGCCACGCGCTGGGACAGGTTGCCCCCGGGCAGGAAGTCCATGACCAGGACCAGGTCGTCGCCGTCGTCGAACACGTCGAGCAGGGCCACGAGGGCTGGGTGGTGCAGCTGGCGGAGCACCTCGGCCTCGCGTCGGATGCGCACCCGCGCCTTCTCGAGCTCCTCGGGCGTGCCGTGCAGCGACAGCCGCTTGAGGGCCACCTCCCGCCCGTCGGGCGCCCGCGCCAGGTCGACGACGCCGGTGCCGCCCCGGCCCAGTCGACGGATGGTCTCGTACGCCACAGCGGGCCAGGGTAGGGATCGCCGGGGCCCCGCCCGCCATCAGGGACCTTCGGCCCATCCTGCGAACGCGCGCCTCGAACGGGGTCGACGGTGGGTAGAGTCGACCTCGTGACCGAGACCGCAGCGCCAGAGATCATCTCCGAAGCCTTGGCCGTGATCGACCAGGCCCTCCCCACCATGCAGAGCCGTGCACTGGTGTCCACCGACGAGGTGGCCGACCTCCTGCTCGACCTCCGCCTCCTCCTCGCCACCGCCCCCGAACCCGTCTCCTCCGCCGGTCTCTGACCGCCCGGGGCCGCGGCCGTGGTTCGGCGCGGCCCGCCTCGCACCGCCCCGGCGGACCACCTGACCTCACGATGGCCGCGCCCGCCGGGTGCGGCCATCGGCGCGTTCGGGGGCCGGGTCAGCGACCCGACGACGACCGGCGGGAGCGCCGGCGGGGGCGCTCGAGGGCGATGAGCTCGGCGAAGGCGTCCTGGATGTCCCGGGCCAGCGCCTCCGGCTCAGCCACCGCTGCGGTGTCGACGTGGAGCCCCAGGTCGAGCTGGCCGCGGTAGCTCATGGTGGTCAGGTTCCACGCCGTGCCCGCCACGGGACCGAGCGGGTAGTTGCCGTCCATGAAGGCGCCGGCGATGAAGAGGTCGAACGGCGCGGCCCGGACGTTGGAGGTGGCGAAGTCGACCGTCATCACCTGCTGGCGGGCCAGGCGCACCACCAGCTGGTGGGGCAGGAGCTGGAGCAGCCCGGCCAACGAGGCCGTGAAGCCGAGGGCGCGCTCGGTCTTGGTCACGGCCAGGCGCTCGTGGGTGGCGGCGAAGCGCTGCCGGGGATCGGACAGCATCGGCACCAGCACCCGGGTGGGGGTGAAGGCGTTGCCGCCGGGCGCCCGGTCGGTGCGGGTGCTCACCGGCATCGACATCCGCAGCTCGTCGACCCCCACGCCCCGCGCCCGGTGGTAGGCGCCGGCCCCACCGCTGGCCGCCGCCACGAACAGGTCGTTGACGCTGCCGCCGAGGCGGGCGGCCGCCTCCTTCACGTCGGCCAGCGGCACCTGGAACGTCTCGAGCTGGCGGTCGAGCGAGCGCTCGGTCCACAGGGGCGAGCGGTGCGAGTCGACCACCCCGAGCTGGCGGACGAGGGATCGGGCCGTGGCGGCGGTGTCGGCAGGAAGCCCGCTCAGCACGGCGGCCAGGTGCGCGGGGTCTCGCAGGAGGTCGAGGGCGGAGTCGGCCAGGCGCCACGCGGTGTCGCGGTTGCGGCGGGCGACGTCGGTGACCACGTCGACCGTGGTGGCGATGCGACCGCGGGAGGCCAGCGGGGGCGGGCCGTCGTCGACCGGCGGCGGCTCGGGGGCGTCGCGCTCGACGTCGATGAACTCCACCGACATCCGGATCCCGCCCTCGCCGTCGGTGATCGTGTGGTGCATCTTCTGCACCATGGCGGCCCGCCCGTCGGGCAGCCCGTCGATCACGGTGAACTCCCAGAGCGGGCGGCTGCGATCGAACGGGGCCGCCGCCAGGTCGGTGGCCAGGCGGCGGACGTCGGCATCGGTGGAGCCGGGAGGCAGGGTGACGTGGCGGAGGTGGTGGTCGATGTCGAAGTCGGGGTCGTCCTCCCACGAGGGCGCCAGCGGCCCGATGCCCCCCACCACGCGCCGGCGGAGGCGGGGCACCACCCGGCTGGCCCGCCACAGCCGACGTCGCAGCCGGTCGGGGTCGGGGCTGCGGTCGAACGTGGTGAGGTTGGCGAAGGTGGACGACAGGTAGGGGTCGGCCTCGAGGTGCCACATCAGCGCCTCGACGTCGGTCATGCGCTCCGTGGTCGCCGTCCGCTCGTCGTCACCCACGGGGGGCGACCTTAGGGCAGGGGCGTGGCGGGCGTGCCGGGGGCGCGATCGGCCGGCCGGGCGCGGTGGGGCGGCAGCGGCCACAGCCGCAGTGCCACCTTGGCGAGCACGAACCCGAGGGCGGCGCCGGCCACGACGTCGGACGCGTGGTGGATCCGCACGTGGATGCGGCTGGTGGCCACCACCACGGCCACCGCGTAGTAGAGCGGGGCCAGGTCGGGATCCCGGTCGGCCAGCACGCCGGCGGCGGTGAACGCCGAGCTGGCGTGGCCGCTCGGGAAGCTCGACGTGCGCGGCGTGCGCAGGGCGTGGGGCCGGATCGCCTCGTGCAGGGGGCGAGGGCGGCGCACCAGGCGCTTGACCCCCTGGTTCACCAGGAGCGACTCGGCCAGCAGGACCACCGCCAGGCGCGCCGTGGCGTCGGCGTCCTCGTCGGAGCGCAGGCCCTGGGCGGCGCCGATGAGGTGCCAGATCAGGCTGAAGTCGCCCAGCTCGGAGGCCAGGTAGAACGCTCGGTCGACGAGCGGTCGGCCCCGCAGGGTGCGGGCCCAGGCGGCATCGATGCGCTCGTCGAGCTCCAGCACCCGCTCGACGAGCCCGGCCCGTCGGCCCCCCAGGAACATGGGCGCAACCCTAGGAGGTGCTGGTCAGGACGCCGACGCCGCCCCCACCTCGGTTCGCTCGACCAGGTCGATCACCGTGGCCGACTCCCGCTCGACCACGAAGGCGGCGGCCAGCGCCGGATCGCCGCCCTTGGCCGGGCAGTAGGCGTGGAAGTCGCACCAGGTGCACAGCGGGCCGGGACGGGGGCGGAAGTCCTCCCGCTCGCAGGCCTGCTCCACGGCCTGCCAGAGCGCGCTGACCTTGGTGCGCAGCCCGCGCGTGGACTGCTCGGTGGGCTCGGTGGTGATCACCGTGGTGTCGCCCAGGTAGAGCAGCTGCACCCGGGTGGGTCGCACCCCGAAGAGCTCTTCGCACAGCAGCGAGTAGAAGGCGACGCCGCCGAGCTTGCCCTGCTGGTAGGTCTGGCCCGGCGCCCGGCCGCTCTTGTAGTCGGTGACCACGAGGCCGCCGTCGGCATCGAGCTCGAGCCGGTCGATGATCCCCCGCAGCCGCAGGCCCCCCACCCGGGCCTCGAGGCGCAGCTCGAGCCCGATGGGGTGGACGGCGCGCGGATCCTCCAGCTCGAAGTAGCGGTCGACGAGCCGGGCGGCGTCGGCGAAGAAGGCCGCCTCCGCGGCCTCGTCCAGCTCCAGGCCGGTGAACTCGGGGTCGGTCCGCAGCTCGGCGATGGCGCGGGCGAGGTCGGCCTCGGCCGCCTCCCGCGTGCGGTCGGGCGCGTCCCGCTCGAACAGGTGCTCCAGGGCGAGGTGCACCAGGGTGCCCTTGGTGGCGGCGGGCGAGGGCGACTCGGGCAGCCGGTCGATGGCCGAGTAGCGGAACGCCAGGGCGCAGTCCTTGAACGACGAGACCTTCGACGGCGACAGGGTCTCCGGTGGGGTGAGGGCCATGGACCAACGGTACCCGGGGGGTACGACAGTTCTGAGGAGCGCGACCACGGGTGCGGCGTAAGCTCGACCGACCACCTTCGGCCACCGCAAGGTCCCCGTGCCCTCCACACCGCAGCTCGACGAACTGAGCCCGGGCGCCGCCCACCAGCCGCTCGACGGCCGCACCGCGCGGGCCGTGCGCACCCGAGACGCGCTGGTCGACGCCACCATCGCCCTGGTGGAGGAGGGCGACCTCCGTCCCACCGCGCCGCGCATCGCCGAGCGGGCGGGCGTGTCGGTGCGATCGGTCTTCCAGCACTTCGACGACCTCGAGACGCTGTTCGGCGCGGTGGGCGCCCGGATGGTGGAGCGCCTCTCCGAGCTGGTGCGCCCCGTCGATCCCGGCGCCCCGCTGGCCGAGCGGATCCCGGCGTTCGTGGTGCAGCGCTGCCGGGTGAACGAGGCCGTGAGCCCGATCAACCGGGCGGCCATCCTGCACGCCCCCGGCTCCGACACCATCAGCCGTCAGTTCCAGCAGGGCCACGCCTTCGCCGCCGCCCACCTCGCCGAGGTGTTCGCCCCCGAGCTCGACGCCGCCGGCCCGCGGCGCCCGGCCCTCTCCGACGCCCTGCTGGTGGCCTGCTCCTGGAGCACCTGGAACCTCCTGCGCACGCTGGAGGACCGCTCGGTCGAACGGGCCGCCGAGGCGGTCCAGGGGATGGTCGAGCTGATCCTGGGCGAGCCGACCCCGTGAGCCCCGGGGCCCCCGAGCCCACCGTCTCGTTCGCGCGCTGGTACGCCGCCCTGGTGCCCCGGCTGCCCACGGTGGCGCGCTGCCACCTGCCCCGCGCACCGCTCGACGCCCGTCGCCGGGAGCTGGTGGCCGCGGTGGTGGCCGGCGCCGCCGGCAGCGACGCCCTCGCCCGGCTGCACGCCGACTGGCACGACGTGCTCGGCCCGGCCGAGCTCACCGAGGTCGACGACGAGGTGCTCGCGTGGGCGGTGCGCGCCGTGGGTCCACTGCCCGTGCTCGACCCCGCGGAGCTGCCCGACGAGGTCACGCCGGCCGCAGCCCGGGCGGTGGGCGCCCTGGTGGTGCACGGCGTGGTGGCCTCGGCCACCCTGGCCCGGGCATCGTCGCTGGCCGGCCGGGTCACGGGGTCCCGTCCGCGCCGTCCCGCCGCGGCGCTCGGCGACCTGGTGGCGGTGGCCGCCGGCCTGCCGCTCGCCCTGCCGTCGCTGGCGGTCGGGTCGGTGCTGGGGGTCGTCGGCCGGCTGGCCCCGCCGGCGGTGCCCGTGGAGGTCGACGCCGACGCCAACCTGCTGGCGCAGCTCCTCGCCGAGACGCTGCCCACCTGGTTCGGCAGCGCCTGGGGTCGCACGTTCGTGGCCGGGTTGCCGGTGGAGGTGCCGGTGGCGGTGCGCTCGGGCCTCACCGGCGCCACGGTGCGCGTGGGACGGGGTCGGGTGCAGGTGGCCGACGGCATCGCCGACGACATCTGGGCGCTCTTCGACGGCGAGGTCGACGCGCTCGTGCGCGCCGGCTCGCACAGCCTCACCCGAGAGCTGCGCGCTGCCCGGCTGCGCCGCTGACCGATCCGGTCAGACCACCCGGACCGAGCCGCCCCGGCGGGCGTCGCCCGCCCCGACGCGCCCGGGGGCCACGGCGTGCACGCCGCCGAAGTACATGCTGCGATCGGGCCACACGTTCACCCGGCCCACCTCGGCCAGCGCGGCGAGCACGTCGGGCGCCAGGCCCGGCTCCACCTCGAGGTGGTCCTCGTCCCAGTGGATCCGTGGTGCGTCCACGGCATCGGCTAGGGGCGTGTCGTGGTCGACGGCGGCCACCAGCACCTGCAGCAGGGCGGATCGGATGCGCTTGGAGCCGCCGCTGCCGAGGGCGAGCTCCACGTGGGCGCCCGACGCGTCGAGCACGAACGTGGGCGACATCATCGACGCCACCCGCTCGCCTGGCGGCGCGGCGTGGAAGCCGTCGGGGTGCAGGTCGTCCTCGCCCAGCATGTTGTTGCACGCCACGCCGATGCCGTCGACCACGTCGCCCGAGCACTCCCCGTTCGACGTGGTCATGGCGGCCACGTTGCCGTCGACGTCGGCCACCGTGACGTGGGTGGTGCCCCGGTTCACCTGCGGCCTGGCGCGGGGGTCGTCGCCCCCGTCGCCGGCGAGCGCGGCCAGCACCTCGGGGTGGCCGGCGCGCCGGTCGGCGTCCACCCCCGCCATGGTGGCGGCCAGCAGCGCGGCCAGCTCGGGCGAGCCCGCCGGGGGTGGGGGACCGTGGCGGTCGAGCCGGGTGAGCGCCACGGCGAGGAGGGCACCGCCGAAGGTGGGTGGCGGGTTGGTGAGCAGGATGCGGTCCCGGTAGCGGACCCGGAGCGGCTCGCG
>JAHBSN010000023.1 GCA_019639095.1 Actinomycetota bacterium | reverse complement strand
CGCCGACGCCGTGGCCGGCCTGCGGGACGCCTACGAGCGCCACGGCCCGGCGCCCGGCGACGTGGGCGAGTACTGCCACTTCGACTTCCAGAGCCGGGATCGGGAGCACAAGAAGGCCACCGACGGCGAGATCCGGCGGCCCCTCGCCGAGCCGCTGGCCCGGTCGTTCGTGCGCTACCGGCCCTACTACGGCAACTACGTGATGAAGTGGCCGTCGCCCACGTCGTGGTTCGGCGTCCACCAGGACTCCTGCTTCGTCGACGAGACCGAGGCGGTGTCGGCATCGATCTGGGTGGCCACCTGCGAGGTCGACGAGGGCAACGGCGCCGTGTGGTTCTTCCCCGGCAGCCACCTGATGCGGTCCACCATCCGGGGCAGCAACCAGATGGCGTACTCCTTCCAGGACGTCGGCGCGAGCATCGAGGCCCGGTGCGGACGCATCGTCCGCCTGGCCCCGGGCGACGCGATCGTGTTCGACCACCGCGTGGTGCACTGGTCCTTCGCCAACGCGTCCGACGCCCCGCGCCTGGCCGCCGTGCTTGGGGTCATCCCCGAGGAGGCCCAGCTCATCCACCACCACGCCTCCGACGACGGGGCCACGGTGGAGACCTTCGCCATCGACGACGACTTCTTCATCCAGAACGATCCGTTCGGGTCGCTGCTCACCGGCCTCCAGGGCTACCCCAGCCTCGGCGAGCAGCCCCTCCGGGTGGTGCCGGTCACCGAGGACGAGCTCGATCGCTGGCTCGAGGCCCACCCCGTGGACGCCGACGTCGAGCTGGCGGCCACGCTGCGCCGCGCCGCCGAGGAGGCGGCGGAGGTGCCGGCGGAGGCGGCCACCGAGACCGGCGGCCGCGGGGCACCCGGTCCCAGTCCGAGCGCCCGCACGGCGCGCGCCGTCGACGCCGCCGCCCCGGCCGAGGAGCCGACGGCAGGCGCCGTCGCCACGGTGGAGGCCGAGCCCGACGCCGACGACGTCGTCGCCGGGGAGGCCGAGGCCGAACTCGAGGCGCCGACCGCGCCGCCGACCGCCGCGCCGCCGGCCTCGCCCGGGCTCCTCGCCCGTGTCCGCCGGGCCGTGCGCCGACGCCTGCGCTGATGGCCCACGACCGCTTCGCCGGCTGGGACGCCGTCCGCGACCTGGCGACCAAGCCCTTCCACGCCGCCTGCTACGCCCCGTTCGTCTCGCTCGAGTTCGACACCCAGGGCTTCGCCTACTCCTGCTGCGCCAACGGCACCTACCCGGTGGGGAGCGTGGCCACCGACACCCTCGCCGAGATCTGGGGCAGCGCCCGCCTCGCCGCCCAGCGCGAGGCGCTCAAGGCCGGCGACCTCAGCTACGGCTGCGCCGTGTGCCGCTGGTACTTCGACAACGACCGGCCGAACCCCCCGGCGGTCATGTACGAGCCCTTCGAGGTGGCCGCCGAGGGCCCCGCCTGCCCGCGGTCGATGACCTTCGCCTTCTCGAACCAGTGCAACCTGCAGTGCGTCCAGTGCAGCGGCGAGTTCTCGTCCAGCATCCGGATCCACCGCGAGGGGCGTGCGCCGCTCCCCCACGCGTACGGCCCCACGTTCTTCGAGCAGCTCGCCGAGTTCCTGCCCCACGTCGAGGAGATCCGGCTGCTCGGCGGCGAGCCGTTCCTCGTGTCGGAGACCCACCAGCTCTTCGACCTGCTGGGCGAGCTCGACCTGCGGCCCTGCGCACGTGATCACAACGGCAACCCGGCCTGATCGCCCGCGGAGGCGGCGTTCGAGCGGGTACTGTCGATCAGCCTGCTCGCTCGATCGCGTCGAGCCCGAGGCCCTGGCTGCCATCCGGGTGGGCGCCGACGGCGATGCGGTGCTGGCCAACGCCCGGCGCTTCGCGGCCCTCGCCACCGGCAGCGGCGGACGCATCGGCATCAACTTCTGACTGATGCGCCACAACTGGCGCCAGCTGCCCGGGGTCGTGCGGCTGGGAGACGAGCTGGGCGCGTGGGTGTCGGTCATCCCCGTGTACAACGACGAGCACAGCCTCTACAAGCTCGACCGCGACGCGCTGGCCGAGGTGGTGGCCGAGCTCGATCGCCACGCCCCGGTGCTGGAGGCCGAGCTGGCGCTCAACCGCCCGGTGTGGGACGCCGAGCTGGCCCAGATCCGCGCCGCCGCCACCAGCGAGCCGGGCGCCGAATCGGCGCCGATGATCGAGCCGAAGCACCACGACAACGCCGCCGAGCTGGTGGCCCGCCGTCGCGCCGCCGGGCCGGTGGCGCTGCCGCCCGATGCCGCGCCCTCAGGCCCGGTGGTGGTGGCCGGGCCCGCCCCTCGGTGGTGGCGACGCCGACGCGCCGCGTCGACGGTCGAACCGGCGGCCGCCCCACCGGCACCGTCCGCGCCGCCTGCGCCGTCGGTGACCGACCTCGACGCCGAGCTCGCCCGCTGGGCGGTGGGGGGCTCGCTGGTGCGGGTCGACACCGACGCCGACGATGTCGTCACCGCGGTCGCCGTCTCGGTCGGCACGCCGCCGCGGATCGATCCCGACGGCTGGGTGGGCCGGTCCTTCGACGACGTGGCCGAGCAGCTGCGCCAGGCCTGGGGCGCGTCGGTGTGGCTGGTGGAGGACGACCGGACCCGGGCCGGGCTCGTGGACCAGCTGGTGGCCTTCAGCCCGAGCGCCCACCGCGAGAAGAACGGCGCGATCGTGCGGGTCGTGTCGGCGGCGCGGCCCGGCGGCGGCTGGACCACCCACCTGGCCATCGACCCGTCGTTCCTCCCCGCCGAGGGGTTGGCGGTCTCCTAGGCGGCGCAGGCGGCGCAGAGGTACTGCACGTTGCCGTGCTCGCCGTGCTCCACGTCCTCGAGGCCCTCGTTCGACCCGCACCGCAGGCAGAAGGGGTCGGCGTTGATGTGGTCGGGCCGGTGGGCGTCGGAGACGTAGCGGCCCTGCGCGCTCACCGGACCCGGGCCGACCGCCTCACACAGCGCCGAGAACTCGGCGGGGGTGAAGGTCGGCCGGGTGGAGGGCACGGTGGCGATCTTCTCGTAGCCGGGCACGCCCTCGCGCAGCAGGAACGGGTTGAGGGTGGTGAAGTACTCGTCGTCGATCGCGTAGGCGTCGAACGCCTTGTCGTCGGCGTGGCGGCGGTAGTGCGTGAGCTGGGCGTCGCCGGGGCGTATCCCCATGGCCACCACCAGGCGGGGCTCGGTGGAGTCGTTGGGCAGGGAGAAGTGCACGAGCCGGTGGTCGAACACGATCGCCTCGCCGGCCCCGGCCACCACGCCCACGCCGTGGCGCTCCACGATGTCCTGCTCGCTGCCGTGGAAGGCGAAGTCGCCGGGCTCGTGGGCCCGCACCCAGTCGGCGAAGCGGTGGCTGCCGGGCACCACGTACAGCATGCCGTTGTCGTGGCCGTCGATGAGGCCGGTGTCGGTGAGCGGGCACCAGATGGTGAGCGACTTGAAGCGGCTCTCATCCACCAGCGCGGTGTCCTGGTGGGCGGCGAACCCGCTGCGGTCGCCCGGCCACTTCATGATGTAGTTCGGGAAGAAGCAGTGGTGGTCGTCGAGCAGGTCGTCGAGCAGCGGATCCAGCAGCGGCCGGAGCTTCTCCACCCGCTTCTGCTTGAACTCGGCCACCTCGGACTGGAAGTCGAAGAAGATCGTGGTGCGCGGGTCGTCGGGGGCCGGGCCGTCCTCCCAGTAGAGCTCGGTGAGCTTCGCCACCTGCTCGGCGTCGAGGAACGGGACGACCACGAAGCCGTACTCCTCGAAGTCGGCGTCGAGCTGCGGATCAAGGAACGTGCGGCGCATGGAGGTCCCCCCTCACGGGTTCGAACGAACGGTGGAAACGCTACCGAACAGGTGTGGCCCGCGCCCCATCTGACCGGGGCTGCGAGCCGTCAGGCTCGAGCGGCCAGCGGGGCCTCGGCCATCACCTCGTCGAAGGCGAACAGCGTGGTCACGCCGCCCTCGCCGTCGGCGCCCGAGACCAGCCGCACCACGGTGCCGGTCTTGTCGCGGTGCTCGGTGGCGGTGAAGAACAGGGTGTGGTCCACCCGGCCGTCGCGATCGGCCTCCTCGGCGATCCAGACGTGGGCGCCGAGCAGCTCGCCGATGCGAGCCACGGCCTCGGCGAAGGTGCACCCGACGAGGTCGAGGTCGAGCCCGCCGACGTCGGCGAGCGGCTCGAGCACCGCCTCCGCCACCCGGTCGTCGGGCCCGGTCCGCACCTTGCCCACCCGGCCCGACGGCGCCCACGCCGCCAGCTCGGCGGTGCGATCGATCTCGAGCTGGCGGTACGGGCTCGGTGCGGGCTCGGCTGCTGTCGGAGCCGTCGCGGACTCCGCCGCCACCGCGGCGCGCCCGCGACGCAGCCGATCGAGCCACGAGCGGGGCCGACGGGTGGGCGGCGCCACCGCCACCGGCGCGCTGGACGTCGGGTCCGGCGTGGGCGCGAGCGAGGGCAGCGCCGAGCCGGGGAGCTGGGCCCGGCGGCGCGTGGCGCTCAGGTGCTCCACGTTGCGGGGATCGGGGAACTCGAAGATGCGCAGCGGCGCACCGCCGTCGCGCTGGCGCAGCTCCTGGTCCAGCCAGGCCACGAAGTCGTTCCACACCCCGAGGTTGCCGGGATCGAGCGACGTCGAGAGCTCGACGGTGGCCTGCTCGAGCTCCCGGGCCACCTCGATCAGCTCGGGGGTGGGGAGCCGGTGGAGGCCGAAGCGCTGGTCGAGCACCGGCTGCACCGCGAGCGGCACCCCGAGGTACGAGGCGATGCGGAAGATGTCGGGCAGCTCGCGCCAGTTCTGCTGGAGCGCGCACGTGCTCAGGTGGAAGAACGTGCCCCGCTCGCGGGTGTAGTCGAGGAACTGCGGGATGTTGGCGGTGAGCTTGTCCCACGAGACGCCCACCCGGATCGCCTCGAGCGTCTCGCGGGTGCTGCCGTCGATCGACACCACGAACGAGAACGGCAGCTCCTCCATGAGGGCCCGCACCTTGTCGGTGAGGATGGTGCCGTTGGTGGTGATGTTGCACGGGATCCGATGGTCCAGGCGCAGCAGCGAGTCCCAGATCCGGAAGTGCTCGGGCATGAGGAACGGCTCGCCCCCGCGGAACTCGGCGATGCCGAGGTGGGGCAGGAACTCCTCGAGCTCCTCGAAGAAGCGGTCGTCGTAGGCGTGGGCCAGCGGCGGGCGCCCCTCGCGCCCGGTCCGGATCTTCGACGAGAGGTCGCCGCCGCACATGATGCACGCCGCGTTGCACGTGTTGTGGAGGGCGAACACCATGAGCCACGGCCACTCGGGGTCTGGCTCGGGCGCCGGGTAGTTGTTGTAGTACCAGGAGGCCGGGTCGCCGGCGTCGAACTCCAGGCGGTGCCGGCAGACGCCGCAGCCGTAGCCGAGGTCGCCCCGCTCGATCGCGCGGCGCAGCTTGCGGGCCCGCTCGCCCTCCCAGATCTCCCGGATGGACGAGCGCGTCACGTTGCCCAGGGGGTACATGGCGTTGACGCAGCAGGCCTGCACGTTGCCCGCCGGGTCGAAGTCCATGACCAGGTAGGGGGCCGTGCACAACGGGGCGAAGGCCTCGGGTTCGTGGAGCTCGGTCACTGGTTCCCCTGACGATCGTGGAGCCGATCCCAGAGGTCGTCCACCAACCGCTGGGCCACCAGGTCGGCGCCGACCTCGTTGGTGTGCACGGTATCCCAGTAGACCGACCGATCCACGTCCGAGAACACGTCGCCCACGTCGAGCACGTCGTCGGGCAGACGGCTCCGCAGCTCCTGGTCCACGGTGTGGAGGGCGGCCAGCTCGTCGTCGGACCAGCCCAGCTCGTGGAGCACGTCGCGCTCGGGGGGACGGATCCGGTCGCTGTGCGCGTTCGCCTGCCAGACGAACACGATCGGCACCCCGGCGGCGTCGGCGGCGCGCCGGGCGCGGGCCCGGGCCCGGGCGTGCATGGCCATCACCCCGGCGTAGCGCTGCTCGAGCGAGGCCGGCGGACCGGCGTAGGGCTCGCCCGTGCCGGCGGCGCCGGTGGGCCCGTAGGCCACGAACGGGTCGCCGGGGGCCACGCCCGCGAGCGTGGACGCCATGCCCCCGTACATCTCGTTGTAGCCGTCGTAGAACACCACCAGGTCGGGCCGCTCGGTGCGCTGCTCGAGCGCCTCCACGAAGGCGAGCGACGACTGGTCGACCAGGTAGGCGGGCACCCCGAAGTTGCGCGCCACCACCGGTCGGCCCCGCTCGGTGGCGCGAGCCGCGAACCGCGCCGGGATGGTGGCGCCGTCGCGCTGGCCGAGGCCCCAAGCCACCGACCCGCCGAAGAACCACACCACGAGCGGGTCGTCGCCCACGCCGTCGGGCGCGGGGGTCACCCGAACGCCGTCGCGCTGGTTCACGAGCGGCGCCGTGCTGTCGGGCAGGGTCCAGCCGAGCACCGGATCGGCCTCCCGCTCGGCGAACACCTGTCCCTGCTGCTGGAGCAGGTCGGGGGCGTCGGCCTGGTCCACGAGCGCCGGCGGCAGCTCGGCCGTGGCGGTGGCCCGGTCGGCCAGCTGCCCATCGGCGGTGGCGGCGTCGGGCTCGGTCCCGCCCATGGCGCCCACGAGCAGGAAGGCCACCACCACGATGGCCAGGCCCCCCACCAGGTCCAGGCGGTTCCCGCGGGCCGTGGGCTCGGCGGCGTGCATCCGGTGGGGGTCGCCCGAGGCGCCCGGGGCGGCCACCCACCCGGTGGTGCCGTGGCGCCGCAGCCGGCTGCCGCTGACCACCCAGGCCGGCACCACCACGACCACGTGCACGACGGTGAACGCGGCGGTGCCGATGAACGCCGACACCCGGTGGATCGCGGCATCGACGGCGAGCGCGAGCCGCCGGGCGGGAGCGGGGAAGAGCCACGCCAGCTGCTGCCCCACCACCGCAGCCGCCACCGCCACGAGCGCGGCGGTGGTCCGCCCGAGGGCGAACGCGAGGGTGGCGCCCACGAGCAGGAGCACCGAGGGCGGCAACCGCCGGGGCGGCGCCGCCGGTGCCGACGCCGAGGTCACCCGGTCTTCACCGCGCAGGCGATGTACGACGCGGAGATGCGCTCACGCCATCCGCCCGGCAGGCCCGAGAACCCGAGCGCCGGGGCGGCCTCGAGCACGGCCGGCGGCAGGGTGTCGAAGGCTCGGTCGGCCACGCACGCGGCGGCCGCCGGCGGGGTGCCGGCGTCGCGCTCGAGCCAGACCACCCAGTCGTCCCGCGTGACCGAGCCGGCTCCGGCGGTGGAGCTGTGGAGGAGGATCGAGATCGCCACCGCCAGGCCCGCGAGCCTGAGCAGGTGCGGCGTCAAACGACCGCGTGCTGCAGGTGCTCGGGGGATGCCTCGAACGAGTCGCTGTCGTAGAACTGGGCGGCCCAGCGGCGGAACGCCATGATCGGGCCGTCGGTGTCGGCCAGGCGGGGCCGGGCCAGGTAGGCCTTGTGCTCCCAGATCTCGAGGTCCTCCACCGCCAGGTGGTGGATCTCGTCCATGAAGGCGGTGGCGAGGCTGCTGGTGCTCTCGGCATCGGCCTGCTGACGGCACACGAAGGTGAACCGGATGGATGTGGTCTCCTCGTCGAGCGGGAGGTTGCACCCGATGAGCCCGGTGTCGATCAGCCCGCGGAACCAGGTGACCGAGAAGCCGGGGCCGTGGGAGTCGGTGTCGATCCGCCCGTCGACCGCACCGCGGGGCGTGGGGAACGGCTGGCTGAGGCGCAGGTAGCCGTGCGGGCCCTTCCAGTTGGAGTCGACCACCTTCGGCGGCACGGAGCGGCCCGCGTTGGTGAGCCCGCCGGCGCCGTAGGCGGCCAGGTGCTGCTGGATGTGGGCGACGTCGGCCGCGGTCTCGCCCAGCTCCTGCCACAGGGCCTTGATCTCGGGGCTGAAGCGGCGGACCGGCTCGGAGAACTCGGGGTGCCGGTCGAACTCGGGGAGGACGGGGATCTCGAACGACGGAGCCGCGTCCTTGGGGTGGTACCAGAACATGACCAGGCCGTTGCGCTCGATCGTGGGGTAGGTGCGACCGCCGTCGGCGTCGCGCACCTCCAGGACGCCGTCCTGGCGCACCACGCGCAGGTCTCGGCCCACGCCGCGGAAGTCGAAGGAACCGGCCTGCGGCACGTCGTCGGGCCAACATGCCTGGAACCAACCGAACGGGATCGGGAACGGGTAACGAGACATGGGGTCCCTCCTCAGGCGGCAATGGTACCCCTCGCGAGGGCATTCGGGCTAGTGCCCGATCGGGGGGAGCGCAGGGGTTCACCGCCACGTGACCAGCCCGAACGCCCGCGTTCGCCCGAACCTCACGCGCCAGATCGGCGCGATCGCGCCCTGGGCACACCACATTCGCCTCGGGGGGTGGGGGTGACCTGCGATGCTGCGGGGGTGGACGGGTCGCAGCACGAGGGGGGCCGACGGGCGCGGCTGGCCCTGCTCGGGCACGGAGCCGAGCGCACCGGGCCGCCGATCATGCTGGGCCACCTGCTGCGGGGCCTGGCGGCGGCGGGCCGCTGGGACCTGTCGGTGCTGGTGGCGCGCGACGGGCCCCTGCTCCCCGAGTACCGCCGCACCGGCGCCCGCGCCACGGCCCTCACCTCAGCGCGCGAACCGCTCGAGCCGCTGGCGGCGGCGATGCGCCGCACCGGCCTCGGCGCGCCCGCCGCCCGGCTCCAGGACGCCGTGCGCCGGCGGGCTGCGCACGCCGTGGCCGGCGCCGACCTGGTGTACGTCAACGCGGCCACGCCGCCCACCGCCGCCCTGCTGCACGCCCTCGACCCGCCGCAACCCACACCGGTGCTGGTGCACGTCCACGAGCTCGACGTGGGCCTGCGCGAGACGCTCGCCCCTGCTGATCGGGCGCTGCTGTTCGCCCGGGCGTCGCACCTCGTGGCCGCGTCGGGCGCCGTGGCCGACGTGCTGGTCCACGGGCACGGCATCGCCCCGGATCGCGTCACCACCTGCGAGGAGTTCGTCGACGTCGCCGCCCTCCACCCCCGCCCCCGCGCGGCGGTGCGCGCCGAGCTGGGCGTGCCCGCCGATGCCGCGGTGGTGGGGTCGGTCGGGCTCCCCGACTGGCGCAAGGACCCCGAGCACCTGCTGCGGGCCGTCGCCCGGCTGGGCGAGCGCCCGGGCGGGCGCCCGTGGGTGGTGTGGATCGGCGGCGACCCGGCCAGCGTCGACGGCCGCCACCTGGCCGACGAGGCGCGGCGCCTGGGCGTCGAGGACCGCCTCGTGCACGTGGCCCACCGCGACGACCCGGCGGCGCTGCTGTCCGCCCTCGACGTCTTCGCCCTGCCGGCGCGCGAGGACGCCCTCCCCCTGGCCGCCCTCGAGGCCGCCGGCACGGGCCTGCCCCTCGTGTGCTTCCGCACCGGTGGCGTGGCGGCCCTCTGCGACCAGGGCGCCGGCACCGCGGTGGACTACCCCGACACCGCCGCCTTCGCCGAGGCGATCGGCCGGTTCCTCGACGACCCGACGGCGCGGGAGGCGGCCGGGGCCCGGGCGCGCTCGATCGTCGCAACCCACCACGACCTCGAGCCCGGGGTGGCGCGCATCGCCGCCGTGGTGGATCGCCTGCTGGGCTGACGCGCCGCCGCGGGCCGCGGGTGACCCGGCTACGCCATGGCGAGGTGGGGCAGGAGCTCGTGGAGCTCCTCGCGCCAGCGCGCGTAGACCGCCGGCCAGCCCGATCGCAGGGCCAGCTCCCGGGCCCCGCGGCTGAGGGCGGCGAAGGCGTCGGGGTCCTCCAGCAGGCCCAGGACGGCGGTGGCGATGGCCTCGGCGTCGCCCGCCGGCACGAGGCGGGAGTCGACGCCGTCGGTGAGCAGGGCCGGGATGCCGCCCACGGCGGTGGCCACGGGCACCAGGCCCGACGCCGCCGCCTCGAGCACGCTCACCGGCATGTTGTCGACGATGTTCGTGTTGAGGAACACGTCGTGGTCGGCGAAGGCCTGTGCCTTGGTCTCCGGGGTCAGGTAGCCGGGGAAGCGGATCCGATCGGCCACGCCCAGCTCGGCCGCCCGGGCCTTGGTGGCCTCCAGGAGGCCGTGGTCCGCGCCGCCCATGGTCATGGTGGCGTCGGGGTGGACCTCGGCCACCCGCGCCAGGGCCTCCACCGCCACCAGCGGGTCGTAGTGCTCGTGGAACGTGCGCATCCACAGCAGGTTCGGCCGGGCCACGGTGCGGGGCTGGTAGCGGTAGCTCTGGATGCTCAGCACGTTGGGGATCACGTGCACGTCGTAGCCCCAGGCCCGGAACGCGTCGGCCAGGAAGTCCGACGGGGCGAGGAGCAGGTCGGCGCGGTCGTACACCCGGCTCACCCAGGCGCGGTGCTCGGGCCCGAACACCCCGAGGTTCCCGCCGTGCATGAACAGGATGACCTTGCTGTGGCCCACCCGCTTGGCCAGGAACGACGCGAAGTCGGCGATCCAGAACGACCGCCCCGAGAAGACCGCGATCACCACGGCGTCGACCTTGCGCCAGCGCAGCAGCGACACGATCTGGTGCAGGGTGCGCAGCGCGGGGTGGCGCACGGCGCTGGCCCCCACCACCCGGTAGCCCACGCTCTCGAAGAGCAGGGCGAGGGTCTCGTTCTGGCTGATGGGCTGGTCGGTCCGCTTCCCGGCGTGGATGCCGATGAAGCCGAGCACCGGCTGGCGCATCAGCCCGACCCGCCGGGATCGCGGCCGACGGTGGACACGATGAGGCGCTCCTTGCCCCCCGACGTGCGCGGCATGGCGTCCACCCGCTCGTAGTCGATGCGCAGGGCGGTGCCGAGCCGCTTGCGCAGCTCGGCGTCGAGGAACGCCTGGTCGTCGTCGGTGAAGCCGTCGGCCGGCTCGATCAGCACCCGCATCGAGGCGGGATCGTCCTGGTGCACCTGGGCCCGGCGCAGGCGGGGCACCCGCTGGAACGCCAGGCTCATCGGTGCCGGGCCCACCACGGCGCCCTCGGGCGTGTGGACCACGTCGTCGGCGCGGCCCTGGAGGCTGGCGAAGACCGGCAGCGTGCGGCCGCAGCGGCACGGCTCGGTGGCCGCCTCGGCGAGGTCGCCGGTGCGGTACCGCACGAGCGGCATGCCCTTGTTGATGAGCCCGGTGGCCACGATCTCGCGGCCGACGGCGGCGTCCTCGAGCTCGAGCACGCCGTACTCGGTGCTCACGTGGAGGCCGCCGAGCGGGCACTCCGACACGTACGCCACCAGCTCGCCGAGGCTGTAGCCGTTGAACACCCGGCAGCCGAACGCCGACTCGATGTCGTGTCGGGCCGCCGGCGTGAGGGTCTCGGAGCTCACCATGACCGCCGAGGGCAGCACCCGGCCCTGGCCACCGGTCTCGAGCAGGTGCGTGGCGATGCGGTGCACCGCAGACATGTAGCCGACGACCACCCGCGGGGCGAAGCGTTCGAGGGCGTCCACGTACGCCGGCAGCGTGGTCGGGTTCAGGTGGTACACCGAGAGGTAGAGCTGGTTGAACGCGTAGTTGTGGCGCCAGAACGGCCCGTCCTGGTCGTCGGCGGGCACGATCGGCTGGCCGTGCAGCGAGGCCATGCGAACGCCGAGGCGCACCCCGGCCCACCGGCGCGAGCGCGCCTCGTAGGTGGCGTAGTTGAACCGCACGGCGTCGAGCGTCGCCCAGTACCGCAGCGGGGTCCCCGTGGTGCCCCCCGTGGTCTGGGCCACGAGGCGCTCCCGATGGTCGGGCAGGAACCGCTCCGGCTCGGCGCGCACCTCCTCCTTCTCGAGGAGGGGCAGGGCGGCGAGGTCGGCCACGTCGTGCACGTCTCGGGGCGAGAACCCGAGGTCGCGGAACTGGTCGCGGTAGTGCGGCACCTCGCGGCCGCACCAGGTGAGCAGCTCCCGCAGGCGCTGCACCTGGTCGGCGCGCAGCTCCTCGGGGTCTGCCCACTGGTGGCGCTCGAGCTCGGCCACCACGCGACGGAACGACCCGGTGTAGCGGCGCGAGAGCTCCCGGACGCCGTAGCCGGTGGCCATGGCGTTCTGGAGGGGCACGGGCGCCCGTCCGTACAGCTCGGCGAGGCTCACCACGGCCGGCTCGCCCGGCGGGGACCTCGAGGTGGAGCGGCCGGGCCGGCCCAGGCCGTGCCTGTCATCGGCGGCAGGCTACCGCAGCGGCAGAGGAGGCCCGGCGGCCCGTGGCCGCCCCGACCCTCCCGCCGCCGTCCGATCCGTCGGTGTTCGCTCGCGCCCGCCGCCCTCCGTACGATGCGGGCCGCCGCCGGAGGGGCGACGGGCCTGGAGGTCGACCGATGGATGTCTACGCAGGGGGTGTCGGCCCGGAGGCCGAACGCCTGCGCACCCACCTCGGGGGCCTCCTGGCGGATCGCCGCCTGCCCCACCGCGACCTCGAGGTCGGCTCCGGCCTCGCCACGGTCTGGGGCGACGGCACCGGCGAGGCGGTCCGGGTGGACGCCCCCGACGTGGAGGTGCTGTTCGACGGCTACCTCCACGGCCACGGCGCGGCATCGCTCGAGGACCTCCTGCCGGACCTGGGGCGGCGGGTGGTGGACCGGGGCAAGGTGCTCGAGGGCCACGAGTCGGGCGTGTTCAACCTGGTGGTGCTCGACAAGCGCACCGGCGACATCCACCTCGCCAACGACCCGAGCGGGCTGCTCCCCCTCCACCACCGCCGCAGCCCCGACGGCTTCGCGTTCTCCTCGCACCTCCACCTCGCGGCGCGCGCCCTGGGCACCGCCCCGGACCCGATGGGCGTGGCCTGCACGCTGGTGCTCGGCTACCCGCTCGGCCCGCGCACGGTCTTCGACGGCATCGAGCGGCTGAACCCCGGCGAGCTGGTCTCCTACCGCGCCGGGACCGGCACCGTCGACCGCAGCTACCCCGAGGTGTACTACGGCGACCTGGTCGAGCCCGGCCCCGACCTCGTGGAGCAGATCTGGTCGGCGCTCGTCGACGCCGCCCGGCCGTCGGTGGCCGCCCACCGCTCGATCGGCGTGATGCTCTCCGAGGGCTTCGACTCCCGCCTCGTGGCGGGCGTGCTGGCGCACCTCGGCGCCGACCTCCGCACCTTCACCCACGCCACGCGCGGCACCAAGGGCACCCGGATCGTGGGCGAGGTCAGCCGGGCGCTCGGCTCGGACCACACCTTCGACTACCTGGAGCAGGGCTTCCCCGCCGACCTCGGCGAGCTCCGCGCCCAGCTCGCGCTGGCCGACAACCTCCACGTCCCGTACTGGGACGCGGGCTCGCGGCACTTCGGCGCCACGGGCGTGGGCGCCACCACCACGGGCTACGCCCTCGACACCACGCTCGGCGCCCACGCGTTCAGCTCGTCGAGCGGCAGCTCTCGCGATCGGGTGCTGGGGCGCTACGGCGAGATCCTCCGCCAGGACCTGGGCCGACTGGGCGACGCCCAGATGGACGACCTCGCCGAGGCGCTGCTCGTCCAGGCGAGGACGCCCGATCGTCGATGGATGGTCGAGCGCATCGAGCGGTTCCTCGACGCCGAGCACGCCCCCGGCGTGGTGGCCCAGGTGGACGGCATCGCCGACGAGATCGCCGCCGAGCAGGAGCGCGTCCGCCGCTCGGGCAGCGAGCGGCCGTCGCAGGCCCTGCAGCGGTACTTCCTCGAGAACCGGGGCCGGAAGTTCTCCTTCGGGCAGGAGCTCACGCTCCGGGTCAACCGGCCCCTCGTGGTGCCCTGCTACGAGCCGGCGTTCATGCGGCTCATGACCTCGGTGCCGCCCCGCCTGCGCGTGCACCACCGCGCCTACTACCAGCTCCTGCGCCGCCACCTCCCCGAGCTGGCCCGGATCCCGAGCGGCGCCCACGCCCTGGCGCCGCGCTACCCGCGCCTCGTGCTCGAGACCTCCCGCTTCGCGTGGAAGGTGCACGAGTCGCGCATCCTGCGCCAGTTCATGGCCACCCGGGGCCAGACCGACGTGAGCCGGTTGCGGATGGTGCTCTTCAGCGAGGATGCGGCCCGGCGGTCGCCCCGGCTCCCGATGGAGAACCTGCTCGAGCGCGACTCGGTGGTGGTGAACCGGCTGAAGATGCAGGCCACGGTCGACAAGGTCCGCGACTACCAGGTCCGGGTCTTCCTGCCGCCCACCTACCTGGGCCTCGAGCTCACCGAGATCTACGACGAGCTCTGAGCGGCCCGACCCGCAGGGGGGTCAGGAGGCGACGACGTCCTTGCCCATGAGCCACTGGCGGTCGGTGTCGCCGGGCACGCCGAGGCGCTGCCAGCCGAGCCCCGAGTAGAAGGCCATGGCGCCCCAGTTGGTGGGATCCAGCGTGAGGTGCAGGCGCTCCATCCCCGCCGCCGACGCGCGCCGCTCGGCCTCCTCGAGCAGCGCCCGCCCCAGGCCGCTGCGCTGCGCCTCGGGGTCCACCGCCACCAGCAGGAGGCCGAAGGAGCGGTCGGGCACCCGCTCGGGGCGCTCCACCTGGGTGCGCCGCACCGGGCGGGCGAGCAGCCCCAGCCCCGACCGCACGGCCCGGCGCCCTCGCTCCTCCACCAGCAGGTGCGGCTGGCGGACCACGCATCCCACCAGGAACGGCGCCTCCCGCTTGACGAAGCCGATCATCGAGCCCCGGAACCGACCGCCCACCACCAGCCCGAGCAGGCGGCCGCCCTGGCCGACGACGCCGAACGCCTCCACCTCGTGGGGCCCGTCCACCTGCCAGAGGTAGTAGCGCCGGAGCGCCTCGAGGCCCAGCCGGGTGAGCACGGAGTCGGGGAAGACGCGCGCGTGCAGCGCCGCCATCGACGCGACGTCGGTGCCGCCGAGGCTCTGGACCCGGTGCCCGCCGGCCACCTCAGGCCCCCGTGGCCGGCGGTGGGAGGTGGACGCGCCACTGTCGTTCGAGGAGGTTGCGGACCTCCTGGCCGAACACCTCCAGCGTGTGGGCACCCGTGTAGGCACGGGCGTCGTGGACCATGGCGGCCCACCGGGCGCGGTCGGCCACGAGCTCCAGCAGCGATCGTGCGATGAGGTCGGGCCGCTCGGGGTCGGTCACGATGCCGCGCGAGCCGTGGCCGGAGATCTCGCCCGAGGCCGGGCTGTGCGACAGCAGCGGCACCACGCCCTGCACCATGCCCTCGAGCAGGACCTTGCCGAACCCCTCCTGCTTGCTCGTGAGGAGCTGGATGTGCGACTCGGCGAAGGTGCGGGTGACCTCGCGCAGGTCGACCATGCCGCGGAACGCCACGCGGTCGGCCACGCCGAGCTCGGCGGCGAGGGCCTCCAGCGCGGCCAGCTGCGGACCGTCGCCCAGGACCTCGAGGGTGGCGTCGAGCCCGGCCTCCACCACGGCGGCCAGGACCCGCACCGCCGCCTGCTGGTTCTTGTTCGGCGTGAGGCGCCCCACCACCACGAGGCGCCACGGCCCCTCGGCGGGCCGCTCGGCGATGTCGGCCAGCTTGGCCGCCACCACCGGCTCGGCGGCGCGCCACTCCTCGTCGGTGAACGACGGGCTGAAGAACGGCTCGAGGTGCGGCCGCTGCGGATCCCGGTCGGCGTAGACGCTCACCGGGCCGCCGAACCAGCGACCGGCAAGCAGGCGCCGCTGCCAGCCGAACGAGCGCGGCTCGCCGGCGTAGGGACGCCACACGCCCGCGTAGATCGCGTAGCGGTACCGGGCGGCCCGCCACGTGGAGAAGATCGAGACGAGGCCGATGTTGCACGGGCAGCGGAGGTGCACGGCCTCGACCGATCGGGCCACCCGGCGCGTGCGCCACGCCCAGCCCGGCACGCGCGGGATCATCGCCAGCTTGGACCGGAGGTCGTTGCCGCCGGCGCGCTCGAGCTCCACGAGCTCCACGCCCGGGGTCCGGTAGGGCGCGAAGCCCGACGGAGGCGGCCCCGGCAGCAGCGGGCCGCAGAGGACCATGCGGTCGAACAGGGCGCCCCAGTGGTCGAGCTGGGCCACCACCGGCTCGAGGCCGTGGAGCCGGCCCTGCGCGTCGCGGTGGTGCGGCATGTCGCCGAACACGGCGATCGAGCGCGGCGGCGCCGCGGTCACCCCTGCAGCTCCGGGATCTTCGGGCCCTCGGCCACCATCTGGGCGGCCAGCTCCCTGGACCGCCGGACCCGCCGTCGGGTGCTCGGGAGGTGCACGAGCTCGCCGGCCAGGAAGCCCAGCCACTGCATCGGGGAGGCCCGCCGCTTGAGGTGGTAGGGCACCATCCCGACCACGAGGCCGAGGCCGAGGTCCTCGCGGCGCTGGCGGGCCGTGTGGTACCGCTGCGTGTAGTACAGCATCGACGGCACCGGCAGCGGCCCGCTGCGGTCCTTGTGGCGGAAGCCGTCCCACGAGCCGTAGGTGCGCAGCCCGCCGGTCTCGGCCTTCAGGTGGATGCGCGTGGCCCGCGGGTTGTGGATCACCAGGCCGCCGGCCAGCTGCACGCGCAGCCCGAACTCGGCGTCGCCGCGCCGCTGGCGGTCGAACTGCTGGTCGAACAGCCCCATCCGGGCGAACAGCGAGCGGCGGCACATGCCGTTGCCCGAGTCCCACTGGTCGGCCACCCGGAAGAACGCGTAGTTCGCCGGCACCGGCGCCCCCACCACCGCGAGCGAGGCGCCGGTGGAGAGGTCGGCGTCGTAGCGGGCGAGGCCCTCGAGGTGGGCGGCCAGGAAGTCGGGCTCGATCTCCGAGTCGTCGTCGATGAACGCGATCCACTCGCCGGTGGCCTGCTGCACCGCGGCGTTGCGGGAGATCCACTGACCCCGCTCGGTCTGCCAGATCACCCGCACGCCGCGTCCCTCGAACGCGGCGTAGAGCTCGTGGTCCCGGCGCTCCGGGTCGTTCTGGTCGATGACCAGCACCTCGTGGGGCGTCACGGTCTGCGTGACCAACTGCTCGAGGAGCGGGCGCAGCAGGTCGTAGCGACCGAGCGTGGGCAGCACCACGCTCACCGACACGTCGAGGTCGCCGTCCACGGGCTCGCGCTCCACCAGGCCGGCCGCCACCTTGGGCGAGGCGGCGTGGGTGGCCGTCCCGGCCCGGAAGCCGCGCCACACCTTGAGCGGCCGGTGCGTGGCGAGCGCCCGCCGGAGCGCGGCGTAGGCCACCCACTTGGCCCCGAAGGTCCGGGACAGGAACAGGAACCGGTCGTGCTCGTCGAGCGGCGTGGCGAGGGGGCCGGTGGCCTCCACCAGGTGCGGCGCGTTGCGCACCACCGCACCGTGCTCGATGAGCCGGTGGCCGAGCTCGAGCCCGGCACCGGTGGCGCCGCCGAACGCCGGGTCGATCCCGCCCACCGCGACCAGCGCCTCGGTGCGCACGAGGGCGGCACCCAGCGAGAGCCGCCAGCAGGTGCCGTCCACCTCGGGCGCCGGATCGAGGACGAAGGGCGTGGTGGGGTGGATGTAGTCGTGCTCGTCGGGCAGGCCGCCGTGGCCGAGGGCGAGCCCGGCGTGCCACGCGTCGCCCACCCGGCTGGCGATCAGGCGCCGGGCCTCGGCCAGGGGCGGCTCGCCGAGCAGCGGGTCCCAGAACAGCAGCCACGGCGACGGCGATCCGGCGAGGTGGTCGGCCACCACGCGAGCGGCCCGGGCCAGCTCGGTGGGCAGGGCCACCGCGGCGCCGGCGGACCACGCGGGGGGCGCACCCCAGGTCAACACGTCGATGGCGTCGTCCACCCCGCCCTCCCTCCCGATCGGCGAAGACGTGCATGCTAGGGGGCGGGGCGGGGTGGGTAAGCTAACCCGTCCGGAAACCCGGGGAGGGCTGTGACCGTCACCAGCGAATCGGGATCCTGGGCGTCCTCCCCGCGCCCCCGCCCTCTGGTGTCGGTGGCCCTCTGCACCTACCAGGGCGAGGCGTGGCTGCCCGAGCTGCTCGAGTCGCTGGCCGCCCAGGAGCTCCTGCCCGACGAGCTCGTGGTGCAGGACGACGCCTCCACCGACGGCACCGTGGCCCTGCTCGAGGCGTTCGCCGCCTCGGCGCCGTTCCCCGTGCGCCTCGTGGTCAACCCCGAGCGCGTCGGCTCCACCCCGAACTTCGAGCGGGCGCTCGCCCGCGTCGAGGGCCGCTACGTGGCCCTGGCCGACCAGGACGACATCTGGTACCCGCACAAGCTGGCGCGGCTGGTGGGGATGCTCGAGGACGACCCGATCCTCACCCTGGCGTTCTCCGACGCCGACCTGGTCGACGAGCGGGGCCGGCCCACCGGACGGCGGCTCTGGAGCGGTCGGGGGATCCGCCACCACCTGGTGGCCCACGAGATCGTGCCCTGCGCGCTCTTCGCCCGACGATCCCTCAGCACCGGTTGCACCATGGTGGCCCGCCGGCGCGCCGTCGAGGCGGCCCTGCCGTTCCCGACGTCGCTCGACGACCCCCAGGCGCCGATGCGCCACGACCGCTGGCTGTCGCTCGTGGCCGCCGCGGTCGGGACGGTGCGGGCGGTGCCCGAGCCGCTGCTCGCGTTCCGGAGCCACCCCGAGCAGCAGACCGGCGTGCTGGAGCCGGCGCAGCTGCGCTCGCGGCTGGCGGCCGCGGCGGTGGCCGCGCTCGCCGGCGACGATCCGGCCCGAGCCGTCGAGCACGAGGTCCGGGCCCAGCAGGTGGCCGAGGCCGCCCACCGGGCCGACCTGTGGGGCGACTTCGAGGAGGCCGACGAGCTGCGGCGCGTGGCGCGGCACCACGAGGTGCGCGCCGACCTCGGCGACACGATCCCCGAGCGGACCCGGCGGGTGTGGGGGCAGGTGGCGGACGGCGGCTACGACCGGTCGGCGATGGGGGTGGCCTCGGCGGCCGCCGACCTCGCCCGGGCCCTCCGCCCCGCTCGCCGGACCGCCCCGTGAGCATCCTCCACCGCACGCGGGTCCTCGCCGTCACCGATTCGCTGGAGGTGGGCGGCGCCGAGCGCGTCGCGGTCGACATCGTCAACTCGCTCGACCGCGCCCAGTTCGAGCCGTCGTTCTGCGCCACGCGCTGCGACGGCCCGCTCCGCGACATGCTCCTCCCCGACGTCGAGGTGACCATCACCGGGCGACGGGCCACGTGGGACGTGGCCGGCATGGTCCGGTTCGCGCACTGGGTGCGCAGCCACGAGATCGATCTGCTCCACACCCACGGGCGCGGCACCATGAAGTTCGTCGCCCTGTGCCGGCGCCTCGGGCTGCTCGACACGCCCCACCTCTTCCACGACCACTACGGCCGCCTCCACCTGGACCGACAGGCCACCGCCGGCATGCGCAGCGCGCTGCGCACCGGCGTCGACGCGTACCTCGGGGTGGACAGCCGGCTCTGCGAGTGGGCCCGCACCAACGTCGGCCTCCCCGCCGATCGCGTCCACCTGGCCCGCAGCGGGGTGGACCTGTCGAGGTTCGACCACGTGGAGCCGGTGGACCTGCGGAAGGAGTTCGACCTCGACGGGGTCGAGGTCGTGCTGGTGATGGTGGCCAACTACCGCCAGCAGAAGGACCATCCGACGGTGTTCCGCGCCTTGGCCGAGCTGCCCATCGACCTCCGGCGCCGCATCGCCGTGGTCACCATCGGCAGCACGACGTCCGAGCCCGGCTTCTTCGAGCGCTGCTGGGCCATGGCCACCGAGCTCGGGGTGACCGACCAGATCCGCGTGGCGGGGGCGCGCGCCGACGCCCTCCAGCTGCTCGCCGGCGCCGACGGGGGCCTCCTGGCGTCCAAGAACGAGACCGGCCCGCTCGTGGTGCTCGAGTACATGGCGAGCAGCCTGCCGTTCGTGGTCACCGACACCGGCGAGGTCACCCGTGCCGTGCGCGACCTGCCGATCGGGTTCACCCCCGAGCCCCGCGATCCGGTGGAGATGGCCGAGGCGATGGCCGCCCTGCTCGAGCTCGGGCCCGACGAGCGCCGGGCCATGGGCCGGCGCGGGCGCGCCGTGGCCGAGGAGGTCTTCGACCAGCGACGGGTCACCCGCCAGATCGAGGAGGTCTACCACCACCTCCTCACCACGCAGCGTGGCGCGCCGGCCCGGGCCGCTACGTCCGCGACGGGCAACCCACCGGCCGATCGGTAATACTCGTCCTCCGGCACTCGACGCCGGACGTTTCATCCAGAACAGGACCCATGCTCGCCACCCAGGACTCCAGCGAAGTCAGCCTCGACGAGTACGTGACCGTCCTCCGGCGACGCTGGCTGTGGATCGTGATCACCCCGCTCATCCTGGGCGGGTTCAGCCTGTTCCAGGACCTGCGCGCCGAGCCCGTGTACGCGGCCAACGCGCAGATGCTGCTCCGGTCCGACGTCACCAACACCGTCCTGTCGCCCACCGCGGCCCCCCAGGACGCCGAGCGCGCCCTGCAGAACGAGCTCAGCGTCATCAACAGCCGCAACGTGAAGGAGGCGGTGGCCGAGGCCTACGGCAAGCCGATCTCGGTGCGCACGCTGGCCGGCGGCGAGGACGACGTGATCATCCTCCAGGCCAAGGCCAGCACGGGCAAGGCGGCCGCCGAGCGGGCCAACATCTACGCCACCACGTACCAGTCGGTGCGCCTGGAGACCCTGCTCCAGGGCCTCACCTCGGCCAAGAAGGTCATCCAGCAGCAGATCGACGACTTCCAGGCCCAGGTCGACAAGATCAACGAGCCGCTGCGGGCCCTCGACGACGAGATCCTCAAGCTCTCGCCCGACGACCCCCGCTACGCCACGCTGGTCAACACGCGCCAGCAGATCAAGGAGCGCACCGACGCCGAGCGCAACGAGGCGCAGAACCAGCTCAACGACTACCAGCAGCGCCTCCAGATCCTGCAGCTGTCCGAGCGCCTCACCACCACCGGCGGCATCGAGATCCTGAACCCGGCCATCGCGCCGAGCACGCCGGTGTCGCCCACCGTCGTGCGGAACCTGATCCAGGCCCTGGTGATCGGGCTGTTCGTGGGCCTCGGCCTGGCCTTCCTGCGCGACCAGCTCGACGACTCGCTGCGCACCAAGGCCGAGGTGGAGCGGGCCGTGCGCGACGTGCCCACCTTCGCCCTCGTGCCCTACGACACCACCAGCGGCGACGAGCGCCACCCGAAGCTGAGCACGCTCACGGCGCCCATGTCGGCCACGGCCGAGGCGTACCGCGGCCTGCGGACGGCCATCCAGTACGCCGGGCTGTCGCAGCCCATCAAGGTCATGCAGATCACCTCCGCCAGCGCCTCGGAGGCCAAGACCACCACCCTGTCCAACCTGGCCATGGCGTTCGCCCTGTCCGGCAAGCGGGTGGCGGTGATGGACTGCGACCTGCGCAAGCCCAAGCTGCACCGCTTCATGCAGGTCGACGGCACCAAGGGCTTCACCGCGGTGGTGCTGGACGACCTGCCGCTCGAGCAGGCCATGCAGACCTCGCCGCTGCACCCCAACGTCGACGTGCTGCCGGCCGGCTACCTGCCGCCGAACCCGTCGGAGCTGCTCAACCACGAGCGCACGAGCCGGATCATCGAGTCGCTCGCGGAGCGCTACTCCATGGTCTTCATCGACTGCCCGCCGGTCCTGCCGGTCACCGACGCCCTGGTGATCAGCCGCAACGTCGACGCCACGCTCTTCGTGACGATGGCCAACAAGACCTCCCGGCGGGCCGCCAAGCGCGCCGCCGAGATGCTCCGCCAGGTGGGGGCGCCGCTGCTCGCCACGGTGATCACCGGTGCCGCCGACCGCGACACCTACGTGTCGCTGTACGAGTACTACGGCTACGTGCAGCGGTCGAACATCCCGGTGATCGGGCGGTTCATCACCCGCAACCGCAGCGACATCCCGTCGGCCACCCAGGACATGCTCCCGCAGGCCGACGACGACATCGAGCTCGAGCCGGAGACCACGTCGGAGTCCAGCTGACGTGCAGCCGACCCCGGCGCCGGCCGAGGTCGGCGATTCCCCAGCATCGAGCTCCGGCGCCGCCTTCGGCGACGATCACGCCGGTCGCGCCCAGATCCCCCGGTGGATGCTGCTGGCCATCCTGATCGTGGCCCAGGCGCTGTTCGCCCGGTTCATGAGCCAGCAGCCCTCGCTCGGCGTGATCCAGGCCGTGGCGATCATCCTGCTGATCCTCTACGGCGGCATCCGGCGCAACGTGGCCATGCTGCTGTGCGTCACGGCCTACCTGCCCGGCGCCGAGATCACCTGGCGCCAATCGCAGGTGCCGATCCCCTACATGCTGGCCCCCTACCTGATGATCGGCGTGGCCCTGCTCGCCATCACCACCTCGTACCCGCACCTCAACCGCGTCGGGCGCCTCGCGGTCATGTACTTCCTGCTGATGCTGCCGGCATCGCTCATCACCTACTCCACCGCCCCCGCCGCCGCCCGGCAGCTCGTGGCCTTCGCGCTGGCCGGGCCCGCCGCCCTGGCCGCGCTGGTGGCCCTGTGCTCCCAGCTCACCATCCACACCTGGCTGTACCGGCGGATCCTGTGGATCATGCTCATCAGCGGCATCGGCCCGATCGCCATCGCCCTCACCGCCATCACCGACTACATCGGCAACTACGGCGCCATCGACTTCGCCACGGAGTCGAACTTCATCACCAGCGGCGGCTTCGGCCCGGTGCAGGTGTCGAGCCTGATGGGCCTCACCGTGCTGGTGGGCCTGCTGCTGGTCCTGGTGGAGGACGAGTTCCTCCCCCGCCTGCTCGCCGGGGCCGTGGCCCTGCTCTCTATGGTGCAGAGCTTCCTCACCTTCAGCCGCGGCGGCATGTTCGCCACGGCCATCGCCGGCGGCGCGCTCGCGCTCAGCCAGGCCACCGACCGGCGGGGCCGCCGGCGGGTGCTGCTGGTGGTGCTCGCCACCTTCGCCGTCGGCTACTTCGTGGTCATCCCGCGCGTCGACGCCTACACCCAGGGCCAGTTCGACAAGCGGTTCGGCACCACCGAGACCGGCCGCACCACGCTCGCCTCAGGCGACCTGCGCCTGTTCCGCAACAACCTGCTGCTCGGCGCCGGCACCGGCATGTCGAAGTACCGCAACATCTCCTACGAGACGTGTCGCCTCCGCACCGACCGGTGCAACACCGAGGCGGCGTCGCACACCGAGTTCACCCGGGTGCTGGCCGAGCACGGCCTGGCCGGCGTGGCCACCATCGTGCTCATGGGGATGATGATCCTGCACGGCTTCCGACGAGCCGGGCCCAGCCTGGGCCTCACCGTGTGCTTCGTGACCTGGGCCATCGCGCAGATGTTCTACGCCAACCTCCGGATCGCCGCCGTCCCGTTCGCGTTCGCGTTCGCGTTCGTGCGGGTGCGCAGCGAACCCGACCCGGCTCCGCCTGACGACGACGCCGACCCCGCCCTCGCCCCCGCCGGGCCGTGACCGTCCTGGTCGTGGTCCCGGCCCGCGGGGGGAGCCGGGGCATCCCGCGCAAGAACCTGGTGGAGGTCGGCGGGCGGAGCCTGCTGGCGTGGGCGATCGACGCCGCCCGGTCCTCCTCCCGGGCCACCCGCGTGGTGGTGACCACCGACGACGCCGAGATCGCCGACGCCGCCCGGGCCGCCGGTGCCGACGTGCCCTTCGTGCGCCCGGCCGACCTCGCCGCCGACGACACCCCCGACCTCCCGGTCTTCCAGCACGCCCTGGGCTGGCTCGAGCGCGAGGAGGGCTACCGGCCCGACCTGGTGGTGCACCTCCGGCCCACGTCGCCGGCCCGGCGGGCGGGTCTGGTCGATGCCGCCGTGGCCGAGCTCGAGGCCCACCCCGAGGCGACGTCGCTGCGATCGGTGAGCCTCTCGCCCATCTCGCCCTGGAAGGTGTACGACCTCGACGGGGCCTACCTGCGACCGCTGCTCGGCAGCCTCCAGGAGGAGCGGTTCAACCAGCCCCGCCAGGAGCTGCCGCCGGCCTGGCTGCACGACGGCGTCATCGACGTGGTCCGCGCCGAGGTGGTCCGGAGCGGCTCGATGAGCGGGCCGCGGATCCTGGCGTGGCGCTCCGAGCCGTGGGAGGCGGTCGACATCGACGGCCCCGAGGACCTCGAGCGGGCCGAGCGCGCCG
>JAHBSN010000229.1 GCA_019639095.1 Actinomycetota bacterium | reverse complement strand
GCGAGAACCTAGCGAACCGGCGCATCTATTGACAGTGAACGTGTCAAATCCTACCGTCGGCGGTGATGAAGAGCCCAGAGCCGTTCGACGGCGTCATCGGGCGGACCCTGGCGGAGTCCACCCCCTCGTTCAAGACCCGCACCAACGCTCCCGAGGGCGCTCCCAACGTGGTCGTCGTGCTCATCGACGACATGGGCTTCTCCCACTTCGGGAGCTTCGGGTCCACCATCGACACCCCCAACATCGACCGGCTCGCCGCCGGCGGCCTGCGGTACACGAACTTCCACGTGACGCCGCTCTGCTCGCCGACGCGCGCCGCGCTGCTCACCGGCCGCAACCACCACGAGGTGGGCATGCGCGCCATCTCGAACTTCAACACCGGCTTCCCGAACATGCGCGGCGAGATCTCGAACCACGCCGCCACCATCGCCGAGGTGCTGCGCGACAACGGCTACGGCACCTTCGCGCTCGGCAAGTGGCACCTGACCCAGATGGAGAACGCCTCGGCCGCCGGCCCGTACGACCAGTGGCCGTGCCAGCGCGGGTTCGATCGCTACTACGGCTTCCTCGACGGCGAAACCGACCAGTTCCACCCGGAGCTCGTCTACGACAACCACCACGTGGACCAGCCCAAGACGGTGGAGGAGGGGTACCACCTGAGCGAGGACCTGGTGGACCACGCCATCTCCTTCGTGCACGACTCCACCTCGATCCGTCCCGACCGGCCGTTCTTCACCTACCTGGCGTTCGGTGCCACCCACGCCCCGCACCAGGCCCCGCCCGAGTACCTCGCCAAGTACCGCGGCCGCTTCGACGAGGGCTGGGACGTGATCCGCGAGCGCTGGTTCGAGAACCAGAAGGCCATGGGTCTGCTGCCGCCCGACACCCAGCTCGCGCCGCGCAACCCCGGCGTGGAGGCCTGGGACGACCTGCCCGAGAACCACAAGAAGCTGGCCGTTCGGCTCCAGGAGGCGTTCGCCGCGTTCCTCGACCACACCGACGCCCAGATCGGGCGCTTCGTGGACGCGCTCGAACACCTCGGCCAGCTCGAGAACACGATCGTGGTGGTGCTGTCGGACAACGGGGCCAGCCAGGAGGGCGGGCCCTTCGGCGTCATGCACGAGTGGAAGTACTTCAACTTCGTGGTCGAGACGCCCGACGAGGCGGTGGAAAGGCTCGACGACATCGGCGGTCCGAACAGCCACACCAACTACCCGTGGGGCTGGGCCCAGGCCGGCAACGCCCCGTTCAAGTGGTACAAGCAAAACACCCACGAGGGCGGCGTCCACGTGCCGCTCGTGGTCCACTGGCCGGCCGGGATCGCCGACGCCGGCGGCCTGCGCGACCAGTTCCACCACGTGAACGACATCGCCCCCACCATCTACGACGCCCTCGGCGTCACCCCGCCGGAGGTGTACCGGGGCTACGAGCAGCTGCCGGTCACCGGCGTGTCGATGCTTCCCACCTTCGACGACGCGGCGGCGCCCGACGCCAAGACCGTGCAGTACTTCGAGATGATGGGCCACCGCGCCATCTACGCGGATGGCTGGAAGGCGGTCACCCGCCACCAGTCGGGCGTGTCGTTCGACGACGACACGTGGGAGCTGTACCACGTGGCCGAGGACCGCTCGGAGTGCAACGACCTCGCCGCCGAGCTGCCCGACAAGGTGGCCGAGCTGGTGGCCCTGTGGTGGGAGGAGGCCGAGGCGCACGGCGTGTTCCCGCTCGACGACCGGACCATCGAGCTCTTCGGCATCCGCTTCGAGGACCACTCACCGCACCCGCCCAGCCGGCACTACACCTATCGACCGCCGATGTCGGCCATGCCCGCCCAGGTGGGGGCGGCCATCGGCGGTCGAAGCTGGGACCTCGAGGCCAAGGTCGACCGGCCCGAGGGCACCGGGGGCGTGATCTACGCCGCTGGCTCCCAGACGTCGGGGCTCACGCTGTTCGTCCAGGGCGACCGCCTGCTGTTCGACTACAACTGCTTCGGCGAGCACCACGTGGCCGAGTCCACGGTGCCGGTGCCGGTGGGGGCGTCCACGCTGGGCGTCCGGTTCCGTCGGGGCCCGGGCGGGGGCGGCCACGCCGACGTCGTGATCGACGGCGAGCCGTGCGGCGGGGTCGACATCCCGTTCGTGATGCACATCATCTCGAGCCTGGGCCCGAGCGTGGGCCACGACCACGGCTCGCCCGTGAGCGACCGATACCACGACGAGTTCGCGTTCGAGGGCACGCTCGAGCAGGTGGACATCACGCTGGTCTCGGCCCGCACGCCCGAGGCGGCGGCCGCCGAGGCCGAGGCCGACGCCCGCTCGTCGATGTCGCGCCAGTGACCGCCGCTCGCACCGGGAGGACCCGCTGATGGCCACGATCCGCCGCGAGGTGATCATCGACCGCCCCGCCGACGACGTGTGGGCGGTGGTGGGCGACGTCGCCAACACCTACCGGTGGTTCCCCGGCATGGTGTCGTCCGACGTGGAGGGCGACGTCCGGACGGTGGTGACCGCCGCCGGGGTCACCCTGCCCGAGCAGATCGTCACCGTCGACCCGATCCTGCGCCGCTTCCAGTACCGCGTGACCGCGCCCATCATCACCGGTCACCTCGGCACCATCGACGTGTTCGACCTGGGCGACGGGCGCAGCCGCGTCGCCTACGGCACAGACTGCGAACCGGCCGCCATGGCCCTCATGATCGGCGGTGCCGCCGGCAGCGCCCTGCAGGAGCTGCGCCGCCAGCTCGAATCCACCCCCGAACCCGCACCGACCGGAGACGCCTGACGTGGGCCGCAAGATCCTGTTCGTCACCACCGACCAGCAGCGCTACGACACGCTCGGCTGCAACGGCGGCCTGGTGGGCCGCACCCCGGTGGTGGACCGCCTCGCCGCCGAGGGCATCCGCTACGAGCGGGCCGTGCCCCAGTCGGTGGTGTGCATGCCGTCGCGCTCCACGATGCTCACCGGCCAGCACCCGAGCACCCACGGCGTCTGGATGAACGGCGTGCCCCTGCCGGTCGACGCGCCGTCGGTGGCGGCCGAGCTCCAGCGCTCGGGCTACCGCACCGCACTGGTGGGCAAGGCCCACTTCGAGCCGTTCATGGATGCGTTCGGCCGCTTCACCGAGAACATGCTCGCCCGCTCCGGCGAGGAGACGAAGCAGAACCCGTGGGCCGATGGCACCGTCGGGCCCCACCGTGGCTTCGAGCACCTGGAGTTCGCCACCCACGGCGCCGCCGGCTCGCTGCACTACGCGCAGTGGCTGCTGCTCAACCACCCCGAGGCGATGGGGATGTACTACTCGGCGATCGACGGGAACTTCGAGGTCAACGCCGCGGGCGACGGGGCCACCGGCGCGCCGCAGGTGCACGACAACCCGATCCCGCGCGACTGGTACCACACCGACTGGGTGGCCGACCGGACGATCTCGTGGCTGGACTCGCTCGACGCCGACGACGACTGGTTCTGCTGGATGAGCTTCCCCGACCCCCACCACCCGTGGGATCCGCCGGCGTCGGAGATGGGCCGGGTGGACTGGCGCGAGGTGCCCCTGCCCGCCGGCTACCCGACGGATCGGGCCGAGCGCGAGCGCATCCTCGACGACAAGCCCCGCCACTGGCGCCTCTGGTACGACGGCACCCTGGTGGCCAACTACGAGGCGCCCAAGCAGTGGGTGCCCGCCACCCTCACCGACGACCAGGTGCGAGAGGTGAACGCCCGCAACGCCGTGGAGGTCGAGCTGATCGACGAGGCGCTGGGCCGGGTGCTCGCCGCCATCGACGCCAAGGGTTGGGGCGACGACGTCGACGTCATCTTCACCACCGACCACGGCGAGCTCCAGGGCGACTTCGGCCTGTTGTTCAAGGGGCCGTACCACGTCGACGGGCTCATGCGGCTGCCCCTGGTGTGGCGCCCGGCCCGCAGCTCCGGCGTGGCGCCGGCGGTGGTGAGCCGACCGGTGGGCCTGGTGGACCTGGCGCCCACGTTCGCCACGATCGCCGGGCTCGAGCCCACGCCGTGGATGCAGGGGAGCCCGCTGCCGACCGACGAGGCCGACGCCGAGGCCCGCGGGTTCGACAAGGTGCTCACCGAGTGGGACAGCGAGCTGTTCGGCGTGGCCGTCCACGTCCGCACCATCACCCGTCCCGGCTGGGTGTGCAGCGCGTACCGGCCCGGCGCCGCGCACGACGGCACCGAGGGCGAGCTCTACGACCTGGTCCACGACCCGCTCCAGCAGCGCAACCTCTGGGACGACCCGGCCCACGCCGCCACCAAGGCCGATCTCCTCGCCGACCTGTGGGACAGCCAACCGCCGCCGCACCAGCCCCGCCTCGCCGTGGAGGCACCGGTGTGACCATCCCGGGCTACTGCTACAGCCCCTGGCCGGGGGAGGACGGGGGACCGGACCGCATCCAGCGCGCTCGCACGCCCGGCCCGGGCTTCACCCAGGAGGGGGCGTCGGTCGTGTTCCGCGAGGGCGTCGCCACCACCATGGCGGTGCTGCGCGAGCCCGGGGAGGTGTTCGTGCTGCACCACACCGCGGGCCCTGACGCCATCTCGTGGGTGGAGCGGGTGGATCCGGTGACCCTCGAGGTGCTGGAGCGCTCCGAGGACCTCGCCGGTGGCCCCACGTGGCCCGGCGGCCTCGCCGCCCATGCGAACGGCGACCTGCACGTCGTGTTCGGCGACCACGCCCACCGGCTGTCGCCCGCGCTCGAGGTCCTGGCCAGCGTGCAGCTGCCCCGCCACGCGCCCTACAACTCGTTCGTGGTCCTGCCCGACGGCCACCTGGTGACCAAGGACTTCGGCGGCGTGCTCCCCGGAGGCGACCCCGACGCCCACGACCCGCCGCCCACCGAGCTGCTCGTGCTGGACCCCGAGACCCTCGCGATCGTCGCCCGCTGCGAGATGCCCGAGCCCTCGATCGCCCGGCTCTCGGCCGACGGCGCCACCGTGTACGTGGTGGGCACCGCCACGCTCTACCGGGCCTCCTGGGACGGGTCCGACCTCGTGCCCGACGGCGACTTCGCCGCCACCTACGTGTCGATGCCGGGCCAGACCTACGGGTGGGACGCCACGCTCGCCCTCGGTGCCGCCTGGTTCCTCGACGACGGGTTCGGCACCGAGCGCTATGCCGGCACGTTCCGGGGCCAGGGCGTCAACGAAGCGCCGCTGCACCTGGTGCGCGTGGACCTGGCGACGGAGGAGGTGTCGCTCACCGAGATCTGCGGCCTCCCCGGCGGCATCGTGGCCAACCCGCCGCTCGTGGACGAGGCCCGCCGCATCGTGGTCGGCTTCGACAGCGGCAACGGCGTGCTGGCGGCGTTCGACGTGGCCGACGACGGCGGCACCTCGTTGCGCTGGAGGCGGGACCAGGACCACGGCTGCCACATGGTCCTGTTCGCCGACACGGGCGAGCTGGTCACCGCCGACCACCACGCGGAGGCGATGCGCGAGGACATCGTGGTGCTCGACGTCGAGACCGGCGAGGAGCGCGTGCGCCTCGCCTCCGGCAGCCCCGTCCAGTCGGTCCTGTTCCCGGCCGTGGGTTGGGACCGCGACGTCTACTACTGCTCCTTCGCCGGCATCGCCCGCCTCGCCGCCGGCTGACCGACCCTCCCCATCCGAGGCGTGTGCACTCGTGCTGGGTAGGGCGGCGCTCCTACACGAGCCTCGCCTCGTCCGAGCCGACCCGGGCTGACGCGTAGCGTGCGGCGGTGGAGTTCGGGGCGACGAGACGGGCGTGCTACGTCGCCAGCGTCACCCAGGCCATCGTCAACAACCTGGCGCCGCTGCTGTTCGTGGTGTTCCAGACCCGCTACGACGTCTCGCTGGAGATGCTCGGGCGGCTCGCCCTGCTGAACTTCGGGACCCAGGTGGTGGCGGAGCTGGTGGCGATCCGGGTGGTCGACCGCGTCGGCTTCCGGCGCCCCATGGTGCTCTCGCACGTGCTCTGCGCGGTGGGCCTCGGGCTGCTGGCCGTGCTCCCCCCGGCGCTGCCGTCGCCCTACGTCGGCCTGTGCGTCGCGATCGTGGTCTACGCCGTGGGTGGCGGGGTGCTCGAGGTGGTGGTCAGCCCGGTGATCGAGGGCCTGCCCACGCCACACCACGGCAAGGCCGGGGCGATGGCGCTGCTCCACAGCTTCTACTGCTGGGGCCAGCTCGCCGTGGTGGTCACGTCGACCCTGCTGCTCGCCGCCATCGGCCAGGGCGGTTGGTGGGCGCTTCCGTTGGTCTGGGCGCTGGTGCCGCTCGCCAACGCGGTGGCCATGGCCCGCGTGGCCTTGCCCGACACCGTGGCCGAGCACGAGCGCCACCCCCTGGGCGACCTCGCCCGGTCGCCGGTGTTCCTCGCCGCCCTCTGCCTCAGGGTCTGCGCCGGGGCCGCCGAGATGACGATGTCGCAGGGGTCG
>JAHBSN010000228.1 GCA_019639095.1 Actinomycetota bacterium | reverse complement strand
TGGGGGATAACACCGTGCGCACCATTTCCATGAGCCCTACAGATGGGATGATGCGGGATATGGAGGTGATAGATACGGGGGCACCCATTCGTGTGCCTGTGGGAGCTGCAACACTTGGTCGTATTATGAATGTGGTTGGGGAACCCGTTGATGAACGAGGACCCATTGAGACAGAGCAATATGCTCCCATCCATGCCAGTGCTCCTGAGTTTGTGGAGCAAGCCACAGAAACAGAAATTCTCGTGACGGGTATTAAGGTTGTTGATCTTTTAGCCCCTTATGCAAAAGGAGGGAAAATTGGTCTTTTTGGGGGGGCAGGTGTTGGAAAAACGGTTCTCATCATGGAACTCATCAATAACGTAGCAAAAGCCCATGGGGGGTTTTCCGTGTTTGCAGGTGTGGGGGAGCGTACCCGTGAGGGAAACGATCTTTACCATGAGATGATTGATTCTGGCGTTATTAAACTCGATGGCCCTGGCTCAAAGGCAGCCCTTGTCTATGGGCAAATGAATGAACCTCCTGGAGCCCGTGCCCGTGTTGCACTGACGGGACTTTCTGTTGCCGAGTATTTTCGTGATAAAGAAGGGCAGGACGTGCTGCTGTTCATTGACAACATCTTCCGGTTCACCCAGGCCGGCTCCGAGGTGTCCACCCTCCTCGGCCGCATGCCCTCGGCCGTGGGCTACCAGCCCACCCTGGCCGACGAGATGGGCGTGCTCCAGGAGCGCATCACCTCCACCCGAGGCCGGTCGATCACCTCGCTGCAGGCCGTGTACGTGCCCGCCGACGACTACACCGACCCGGCGCCGTTCACGTCGTTCACCCACTTCGACGGCACCACCGAGCTGAGCCGTGACATCGCCGCCCTCGGCATCTACCCGGCCGTGGACCCGCTGGCCTCCAGCTCCACGATCCTCGCCCCCGAGGTCGTGGGCCAGCGCCACTACGACGTGGCCCGCAAGGTCCAGCAGGTGCTCCAGCGGTACAAGGAGCTCCAGGACATCATCGCCATCCTCGGCCTCGACGAGCTCTCCGAGGAGGACAAGGTCACCGTGTCCCGGGCCCGCAAGGTGCAGCGCTTCCTGTCGCAGCCGATGTACGTGGCCCAGACCTTCACCGGCCTCGAGGGCATCACCACCCCGGTCGAGGAGACCGTCGACTCGTTCGAGGCTCTCGTCAACGGCGACCTCGACCACCTGCCCGAGCAGGCCTTCCTCAACGTGGGCGGCGCCGAGAGCGCCCGGGCCAAGGCCGCCGAGCTCCGCAAGTCGGCGGGGGAGTGACCCGGTCATGACCCTGCAGGTGCAGGTGGTCTCCCCAGAGCGCATCCTCTGGAGCGGCGACGCCGAGATGGTCACGGCGCGCACCGTCGAGGGCGGTGACATCACCTTCCTCACCGGCCACGCGCCGTTCGTGGGCGCCCTCGAGACCGGCAAGGTCACGATCCGCCCCGACGCGGGTGCCGACGTGTTCTTCGCCGTCCACGGCGGGTTCGTCGAGGTGTCGGGCGACCAGGTGTCGCTGCTCACCGACGTGGCCGAGCCGGCCGACGACATCGACGTCGAGCGGGCCACCGAGGCCCGTCGCGCCGCCAAGGAAGCCCTCCTGCAGCACCCCGACGACAGCGAGGCCGTGGCCGCGCTGCGACGGGCCGAGCTGCGCCTCGAGCTCGCCGGGGTCGTCCCCGCCTGATCCTCGCCCGGCCGGCGGCCGGGCCCGGTGACAGCGGATCGGCCCGGCGGTATCGTCGCGCCCGGGGGCGGACGAGTGGGGAGGTGGGCAGTGGTGGACGTCGAGGAGTCCGGAGCGCGAACCCCGTGGGCCGGCGTGGGCGTCGGCACCGCGCCGCCGGTGGTGGCGCCCACCGTGGCCGAGGAGCTGCGCCCGCCGCCGGTCGACCGGCCCGAGCCGCGCTTCAGCCGCTTCGGGCGGTCGCCGCTGCCCCTGATGGCCGCCTCGGCGGTCGCTGCGCTGGTGGCGTGGGCGGCGTTCCGATGGATGGAGGCGGGCGACGCGACCGGCGACGGCGCCCCGCCGTTCCGGCTGGTCCGCAGCTTCTGGACGGTGCTGGCGCAGGGCGAGGACATCGTGCCCTCGCCGCACGGGAACCGCAGCTGGGTGGCGCTCGCCGTGGCCACGGCGGCGGTGGTGGTGGCCCTGGCGTGGATCCGCCGCGTGGGCCAGAACTCTCGACGCGAGCCAGACCAGTTCGGTGCCCTGCTCGCACTGGTGGCCCTGCCCGAGTGGTTCTGGCTGCCGCTGGCCCTGCCCGATGCCGGCGCCGACCGCAGCGACACGCTGCTGCGCTACGTGTTCACCCTGCTGTTCATGCTCGCCCAGGTGGGCGTGGCCCGGTCGGTGTTCGCCAACCGCCTGTGGAAGGCGGGTCGGCTGCCGTTCGAGTGGGGGGCCGCCCTGCTGTGGGTGCCGGCGCTGGCGGCGTACGGCTGGCTGCTCGGTGCGTGGTGCTTCACCCTCGTGGAGATCGGCGACGACGGCCGCGGGCACTCCGCCTGGCGGCCCACGGAGCTGCACGCCGACCTCGCCACGTGGGCCGGCCGGCTCAGCTACGTGGGCACGCTGGTGGTGCTCGTGGTGGCGAGCGTGCGCCAGCACGTGGGCCTCCAGCACGACCGCGACGACGACGCCGCGTTCCACGACGAGCTGGCCGCCGAGCAGCGCCGGCTCCACGCCGGCGTGCCCGGCGTCTGACGGCTGGCGGCCGACCTGGCTGGGATCAGCCGAAGTCGATGGTGGAGAACTCCTTGAGCTTCTCCAGCCGGTGCCGGGCGTTGACGAGGCGCACGGTGCCCGACTGCGAGCGCATCACGAGTGACTGGGTGGTGGCGCCGCGCGAGTCGTAGTGGACGCCCTTCAGCAGCTCGCCGTCGGTGATGCCGGTGGCGGCGAAGAAGCAGTTGTCGCCGGCCACGAGGCGGTCGGTCTCGAGGACCTCGTCGAGGTCGTAGCCCGCCGCGACGGCGGCTTCCCGCTCGTCGGTGCCCTCGCGCGGCCAGAGGCGACCCTGGAGGGCGCCGCCCATGCTCTTGAGCGCGGCCGCGGTGATCACGCCCTCGGGCGTGCCGCCGATGCCGAGCAGGATGTCGGCGCCGGAGTCGGGCCAGGCGGTGGAGATGCCGCCGGCCACGTCGCCGTCGGGGATGAGGCGCAGCCGGGCGCCGGCCTGGCGGACCTCGCCGATGAGCTCGTCGTGGCGGGGGCGGTCGAGCACCACCGCGGTGACCTCGTGGACCTGCTTGCCGAGGGCCTTGGCCACGGCCTGCACGTTGTAGGTGGCCGACTCCCGGATGTCGATCACGTCGGCCGCCTCGGGCCCGACCGCGATCTTCTCCATGTAGACGCAGGGGCCCGGGTCGAACATGGTGCCGCGCTCGGAGACGGCGATCACCGCCACCGCGTTGCCGCGGCCGAGGGCGGTGAGGGTGGTGCCGTCGACCGGGTCCACCGCGATGTCGGTGAGCGGTGGGGTCCCGTCGCCGATGCGCTCGCCGTTGTAGAGCATCGGCGCCTCGTCCTTCTCGCCCTCGCCGATGATCACGATGCCGTCCATGGGGACGGTGCCGAGCACCAGGCGCATGGCGTCGACGGCGGCGCCGTCGGCGCCCTCCTTGTCGCCGCGGCCCACCCAGCGGGCGGCGGCGAGGGCGGCGGCTTCGGTGACGCGGACCAGCTCCATGGCCAGGTTGCGGGTGGGGACGATCTTGTCGGGCATGGGCGAAAGGGTAGTTGGGGTTAGCCTGCGCGGCCGTGCCCGAGACCCTCGCCGCCGTCGATGTAGGCACGAACTCGCTGCACCTCGTGGTGGCCCGCACCACCGACGGCGATCGCTTCGAGGTGGTGAGTCGCGAGAAGGAGATGGTGCGGCTCGGATCGGGCTCCACCGACATGAAGGAGCTCGCTCCCGACGCCATCGATCGGGCCGTCGAGGCGCTCGACCGGTACCGCCGGATCGCCGACAGCCACGGCGCCCCCCTGCGCGCCGTGGCCACCAGCGCCGTGCGCGAGGCCGAGAACCGCCAGGAGCTGCTGGCGCGCGCCCAGCGCGAGGCGGGCGTCGAGATCGAGGTCGTGTCCGGCGTCGAGGAGGCCCGGCTCATCCACCTGGGCGTGCTCCAGGCGCTCGAGGTCTTCGACGACCGGCTGCTGCTCTGCGACATCGGCGGCGGCTCCACCGAGCTGCTCGTGGGGGAGCGCAGCGAGGTGCTCGCCTCGGCCAGCCTGAAGCTCGGCGCGGTGCGCCTCACCAACCGGTTCTTCGCCGGCGACTCGTTGCACCCCTCCGCGGTTGACTCGTGCCGGCGGCACGTCCAAGGCGTCCTCGCCTCGTTCGACCGGGCGGTGCGCGACCACGGGTTCGAGGTGGCCGTGGGGTCCTCGGGCACGATCGAGCAGGTGCTCCGGCTCGCCCGCGGGCTCGCCGGCGAGGAGCCGCTGCGCACGCTCAACGGCGCCGTGCTCACGCGCAAGGCCGTGAACGCCGTGGTCGATGCGGTGGTGGAGGCACGGCGATCGGGCACCACCGCCGAGCTGCCCGACCTGGATCCGAAGCGCGTCGACATCATCCTGGCCGGGGCCCTCGTGTTCGAGGGGGTCGTCAAGCGGTTCGGGATCAAGCAGCTGGTGATCAGCGAGTACGCGCTCCGAGAGGGTGTGTTCCTCGACACCGTGGCGCGCCAGCGCGGCGGCTCGCTGCCGCACCTGCGCGACGTCGCCCGGCGCAGCGTCGTCGACCTGATGCGTTCCTGCGACGAGGACCCGGGCCACTCCGAGCACGTGGCCCACCTCGCCCTCGAGCTGTTCGACGCCACCGCCGGCCGCCACGGCCTCGGCGCCGAGGCCCGCTCCCTGCTCGAGGCGGGCGCGCTGCTGGCCAACGTCGGCCTGGTCATCTCCCACGGCCAGCACCACAAGCACAGCTACTACGTGATCCGGAACTCCGATCACCTGGTGGGGTTCACCGACGGCGAGATCGAGGTGGTGGCCCAGATCGCCCGCTACCACCGCAAGAGCGCGCCGAAGGCGTCCCACGCCGAGTGGGCGGCCCTCCCCGCCGACGACCAGGAGGTGGTGCGGGTGGCCGCCGCCGTGCTGCGGGTGGCGATCGGCCTCGACCGCTCTCACGCCCGCCTCGTGATCGGCGTCGACGTCGACGACACCGGCGACGAGGTGGTGATCGGCCTGCGGCCACAGGGCCCCGACGCCGACGTGTCCCTGGAGCGCTACGCGGCGGCCGACCGCACCGGCCTCCTGGCCGACGTGCTCGGCGTGCCGGTGCGGGTCGAGGTGGCGGCCGCCGAGGGCTGAGGGCGCGGCGTCGGCGGGCTCGGCGCGTCTGCGATGCTCTGCCCATGGCGACCAGGACCTGTCCCGAGTGCGGTGCCCAGTACGTGGCCACGGTTCGGCGATGCATCGATTGCGACGTGGTGCTCACCGACGAGGTCGCGCCGGACGACGGCGCGTCGGAGGGCTCCTCGGCGGCGCCGATGGGCGACGGCGACCAGGTCGGCTACGAGCTCGCCGGCTGGGGCAACCAGCTGAAGGTGTCGCTCGAGGGCATGCTCGACAAGGCCGGCATCGCCCGGGCCTGGGAGGCTGGCGCCCTCGTGGTGGCGGCGACCGACGAGGCGGCGGTCGACGAGCTGATCGCCACCCTCGAGGGGGGTGAGGTCGACGACCTCGACCCCGACGTGGTTCGGGTGGCCCTCGAGATCGAGGGCCTCGACCCCGAGGGCCACGACGAGCTCGACGCCCGGCTCCTGGCCGACGCCATCTGGCACGCCTGGGACGACGAGGGCGCCCTGGTGGTGGTGGAGGACGACGAGGAGCGCGTGCTCGAGATCATCGACGACGTGCTCGACGGCGACGACGACGGCGACGGGTCCGACGGCCTCGCGGCCCAGGACGCGCTGTCGGCCACCTACGTGGCGGTGGATCGCCTGGTGAAGGGTCCCCACGAGCGCAAGCTGGCCGCCGCCTACGTGGCCGCCGCCGAGCGTCTCGCCGAGGTCGGGGTGCCGTTCGGGTTCGCGGCGTCCACGTGGGCGGAGCTGGTGGAGGAGGCGGGCGCCCTGGCCCGGTCGGTGCGGCCCCACGCCGGGCTCGCGGCCGCTGCCGCTGCCGACGCCGACGCCGAGGACGAGCCGGTCGCCGATGACGAGGGCGAGGAGGCCGACGAGGCCGCGGCCGATGGCGGCGATGGGTCCGGCGAGGTCGACGGTGGCGAGGTCGATGCCAGCGACGAGGTCGATGAGGTCGACGCCGAGGACGTCGACGACGTCGACGACGTCGAGGAGCGCGACCGAACGGCCGCTCGGGCGCTGCGAGCCAAGCTCGCCGACCTGGTCTGACCGACCGATCGCGCCCGCCGGGCCTGCCGGAGCGGAGGTCGACGCCGGTACCGTGT
>JAHBSN010000227.1 GCA_019639095.1 Actinomycetota bacterium | reverse complement strand
TTCAACGTGCCGATCCGCGACGGCGTCATCACCGACGACCTGCGGATCCGCGCCGCGCTCCCCACGCTCTCGTGGCTCCAGGAGCGCGGGGCCACGGTCACGGCGTGCACGCACCTCGGACGGCCGAAGGGGGCGCCGGACCCGGCGTTCTCCGTGGAGCCGGTCCGGGCCGCCCTGGCCCGGCTGGCTCCCGGCGTCGAGCTGCTCGAGAACCTCCGGTTCTCGCCCGGCGAGACCGCCGACGACCCGGCCTTCGTGGCCGAGCTGGTGGCGGGCCAGGACCTCTACGTGAACGACGCCTTCGGCGCCTCGCACCGGTCCCACGCCTCGATCGTGGGGCCGCCGCGCACGCTGCCCTCGGCGGCCGGCCGGCTGCTGGAGAAGGAGGTCGAGGTCCTCCTCGGGCTCCGCAACGACCCCCGGCGCCCGTTCATCGCCATCCTCGGCGGGTCAAAGGTGTCCGACAAGCTCGGCGTGATCAACGCCCTGCTCGAGGTCTGCGACGGGCTCGTGATCGGTGGCGGCATGTGCTTCACCTTCCTGGCCGCGCAGGGCCACCACGTGGGCTCGTCGCTGCTGGAGCAGGACCAGGTCGACACCTGCAAGGCGCTGCTCGCGAGCGGCGCCACCATCCACCTCCCCTCCGACGTCACCGCGCTCGGCCCCGGCGGCAAGATCGGCGATCCGTCCGCCGGCGGCGAGGTCCGCCAGTTCGGCCGGGACCTGCCCGAGGGCTGGATGGGGCTCGACATCGGCCCCGGCACCGCGGCGGAGTTCACCGACGTGATCGCCGAGGCCCGCCAGGTCCTCTGGAACGGCCCCATGGGCGTGTTCGAGGACCCCCGCTTCGAGGCCGGCACCCGCACCGTGGCCGATGCCGTGGCCGACTGCCGCGGCTTCACCGTGGTGGGCGGCGGCGACAGCGCCGCCGCCGTGGCCCAGTTCGGCCTCGAGGATCGCATCGACCACATCTCCACCGGCGGGGGCGCGTCGCTCGAGCTCATCGAGCAGGGCGACCTCCCCGGGCTCGCCGCCCTCCGCGGCGCACCCAACGCCGGCTAGCGAACGGAGCAACCCCATGGCCCCCGCCCCCCGTCGCCCGCTCATCTCGGGCAACTGGAAGATGCACCACAACCACTTCGAGGCCATCTCGCTGGTGCAGAAGCTGCAGTACATCCTGAACGACGAGGACCACGACGCCGTCGACGTGTCGGTGCACCCGCCCTTCACCGACCTGCGCTCGGTCCAGACCGTCATCGAGGCCGACGACCTGCCCATCGCCCTCGGCGCCCAGCACTGCCACTGGGAGGACAAGGGGGCCTTCACCGGCGAGGTGTCGCCGGCGTTCCTGGCCAAGCTCAACGTCACCTACGTGATCGCCGGCCACTCGGAGCGTCGTGAGCTCTTCGGTGAGACCGACGACATGGTCAACCGCAAGGCCAAGGCCATCCTGGCCCACGGGATGACCCCGATCCTGTGCTGCGGCGAGACCCTCGAGGAGCGCGAGGCCGGCGCCACCGACCAGAAGGTGTCGGGCCAGGTCCGGGCCGCGCTCGACGGGATCGATGCCGAGGCCGTGAGCGGCCTCGTCATCGCCTACGAGCCGATCTGGGCGATCGGCACCGGTCGCACCGCCAGCGCCGACGACGCCCAGGCCGTGTGCGCCACCGTGCGGTCCGTGGTGGCCGAGGTGGCCGGCGCCGACGCGGCGCAGTCGGTGCGGATCCAGTACGGCGGCTCGGTCAAGGCGGCCAACGCCGTGGAGCTGATGGGCCAGCCCGACATCGACGGCGCCCTCGTGGGGGGCGCCTCGCTGGTGGCCGAGGACTTCGCGGGGATCGTCCGGTTCCACCAGGGTTGAGCCAGGTCCCTTCGGGGTATCCCGGTCCTCTGCCACCGTCGGCCGACTGCTAGCACACGTGGGAATCCGGTAACGCGTCATTTCCCCCACGCCAGTGGTCGACCGGCTACGGTCCGTCAGCGGCGTCGGCCCGGTGGCCGTCTGCCGAACGCACGGGGGACCCACGGTGAACTCCGGGTCCCCCAGTCCCCGAACCCCCTCCTGGAGGCAAACCACATGCAGCGTCGATCGTTCCGAGCCGGTGCTCTCGCCGGTGCCCTGGCCCTGGCGCTGATCGCCAGCGGCTGCGGCGATTCCAAGGAATCCAGCGAAGGCGGTGGCGGAGGCACCGAGACCACGGCCGCAGGCGGCGGCAACGATGCGCTCGCCACGTCGGACTGCGGCAAGCTCGAACACGAGACCGACGTTCCCAAGGGCGGCACCTTCACCGACTACGCCTTCCTGAGCGATTCGGGCACGAACACCAGCTTCGACCCCGGTGTGGTGCAGACCCTCTCCGAGTCGCAGATCACCACCTCGCTCTTCGACGGCCTGACCGACTTCGACTTCTCCGAGAAGTGCGCGCCGGAGCTCAAGGGTGCCGTCGCCGAGTCGTGGGAGGCGAACGACGACGCCACCGAGTACACGTTCAAGATCAAGGACGACCAGGTCTTCTCCAACGGCGAGCCCGTGCTGCCGTCGAGCTTCAAGCTCGGTTGGGAGCGGGCCGGCTCGGCTGAGCTCGCCTCCGCCTACGGCTACCTGATCGGGTACATCAAGGGCGGTGCCGACCTCCAGGCCGGCGACGTCGACACGCTCGACTCGATCGTGGCCGACGACGACGCGATGACCCTCACGGTCACGCTCGAGAGCCCCAACGCCGACTTCCCGTCGATCGTGACCCACCCCTTCTTCTCGCCGATCGACAAGGCCGACGCCGAGAAGATCGGCAACAAGACCGGCTGGGGCACCGCCGGCATCACGGTGGGCAACGGCCCGTTCAAGCTCGAGAAGGCCGACGAGACCGAGGTCGTGCTCGTGCCCAACGACAAGTGGGCCGGCAACGTCTACGGCGACACCGAGGTCAACCTCGACAAGCTCGTCTTCAAGCAGACGATCGACGTCGAGACCGCCTACCAGGCCTTCGAGTCGGGCGAGGGCGACGACGCCCCGGTGCCCTCGGGCAAGTACCAGGACGCCATGGCGGCCTACCCGCAGAACACCGTCGAGGACCCGAACATGGGCTCCTACTACTTCGACTTCGGCGAGGACGACCCGCAGCTGGGCGGCCCCGACAACGTCGAGCTCCGTCGGGCCATCTCGCTCGCCATCGATCGCGACGAGCTGAACGAGAAGGTCTGGGAGGGCACCCGCTCGGTGTCCACGGGCATCGTGCCCCCCGGCATCCCCGGCTACAAGGCCGACCTCTGCGAGTACTGCAAGACCGACAAGGAGGCCGCCAAGGAGCACTTCAAGAAGTGGGAGGACGCTGGTGGCAAGCTCACCAAGCCGATCCGCATCGACTACAACGAGGGCGGCAGCCACGGTGACGTGGCCGCCATCATCCAGGCGAACCTGAAGGACACCCTCGGCATCGACGCCGAGCTGGGTGGCGTGGCCGAGGACTACTTCAAGGTCGTGGCCGAGCCCGGTGGCTGCCAGCTGTGCCGCTCCGGCTGGTACGCCGACTACCCGACGTACGGCAACTTCATGGTCGACCTCTTCTCGAAGGCCTCGATCGGCGGCAACAACTTCGGCCGCTTCGAGAACGCCGACTTCGAGGACCTGATCAAGCAGGCCCAGGCCGAGACCGACGACGCCAAGCGCGGCGAGCTGTACAACCAGGCCGAGGAGATCCTCCTCAACGACCAGACGGCCGCCGTGCCGCTGGTCTTCTACACCGGTGGCCAGGTGTTCCGCGACAACGTGCACAACTACGACCAGCCCCCGCTCGGGATCATGGTCTGGGAGCGCGTCGCCGTCGACGGCTGATCGTCGACATCCCTGAGACGGAGCGAGGGGCCGGACGCCACGTCCGGCCCCTCGGCCGTCACCCGGCTCTGCCCACCACCCCGCACCCGTCCTCGTCTCCCCCCACCTGACGCGAACCGAGTCCCATGGGTTCCTTCCTCCTGCGCCGCACCTTCTCGCTGATCTTCGTCCTGTGGGGCGGCGCCACCATCCTCTTCCTGCTGTTCTTCCTGCTGCCCAGCAACCCGGCCGAGCTCGTGGCCTCGGGTGGCGGCAACCGCAACCCCGATCCCCAGGTGGTGGCGAACCTCGAGAAGAAGTACGGGATCGACAAGCCCCGCTTCCAGCAGTACACGACCTACCTCGGCAACGTGGTGACCGGCGACCTCGGCACGTCGTTCCGCACGAGCGAGCCCGTGATCGACATCGCCAAGCGGCGCCTGCCGCCGAGCCTGCGCCTGGCGTTCTGGGCGGTGCTCATCGAGGCGAGCGTGGGCATCGGTTCGGGCATGCTCTCGGCCCGCAAGCGCAACTCGGTCGGCGACTACGTCACCACCATCACCGCGGTGGTGCTGAGCGCCGTGCCGGTGTTCGTGCTGGCGTTCCTCATACGTCAGCTCACCGGGGTGTACGCGTTCCAGAACGATTGGCCGGCCTGGGCCACGTTCCCCCCGCTCGGGTACGGCGACAACACGTGGGTGCTGGGCGTGATCCCCACCGGCGACACGTGGAAGCACCTCGTGCAACCCGCGTTCGTGCTGGCGTCGGTGAGCACGGCCATCCTGGCCCGCATCACCCGCACCTCGATGCTCGAGACCATGCGCATGGACCACGTGCGCACCGCCCGAGCCAAGGGCCTGGCCGAGAAGCAGGTGATGCGCCGCCACGTGCTGCGCAACGCGATGATCCCGGTCATCACCGTGCTCGGCATCGACTTCGGCACGATGGTGGGCGCCGCGGTGCTCACCGAGACCGTGTTCAACCTGCCCGGGCTCGGCAGCCAGATCGTGCTCTCGGCCAAGGACTACGACCTGCCCGTGGTGCTCGGGTTGAGCCTGATCGTGATGCTCGTCTACGGCCTGGCCAGCCTGGCCGTCGACCTCTCCTACGCCTACTTCAACCCGCGCGTCCGGCTGGGGGACGACACATGAGCGGCTTCCTCACCGACCCCCTGCCCGATCCCACGCCCGAGACCGTCATCGACGAGTCGGCCACCGCGCCGCCCGACCCCGAGACCGGCGTCGATTCGTCCCTCAGCGAGGTCGGGCCCACCCGCTCCCTGCGGGCCGACGCCTGGAGGCGGTTCCGACGCAACCGCCTGGCCATGCTCGGGCTGTTCATCGTGCTGTTCCTGATCGTGGTGGCCCTGATCGGCCCCATGCTCGTGCAGGACCCGCTCGACACCGGCGGCATCTCGCGCGAAGCCCCCACCAACCAGCACATCTTCGGCACCGACCGGCTCGGCCGGGACGTGCTGGCCCGCATCGTCTACGGCATGCGGCTGTCGCTGTTCATCGGCCTGGTGGCCACCGCGGCCGAGACGCTGATCGGCATCGCCGTCGGCGCGATCTCGGGGTGGTTCCGGGGGTGGCCCGACACGATCCTCATGCGGCTGGTCGACGTCATGCTCGGCATCCCGTACCTGGTGCTCGCTCTGGCCATGGTCTCCGTGCTCGGCAAGGGGATCGGTGCGGTGATCATCACGCTGGCGGCCACCGCGTGGCTGCAGACCGCTCGCACCGTGCGATCCGGCTTCCTCCAGGTGCGTGAGCTCGAGTACATCGAGGCGGCCAAGGCCATCGGCGTGCCCACCAGGCGCATCATCTGGCGGCACGTGCTGCCCAACGTGTTCCAGCCGGTCATCGTGCTCGTGGCCGTGGGCATCGGCAGCGCCATCCTCGCCGAGGCCGCGCTCAGCTTCCTCGGCGTGGGGCTGAAGGCACCGGCTCCGTCCCTCGGGCTCATGATCAGCGAGTCGCAGTCGTCGTTCACCACCTCGCCGCACCTGCTGTTCTTCCCGGCCATCGGCATCGTCCTCACGGTGCTCGGCTTCCTGCTCGTGGGCGACGGGCTCCGTGACGCGCTCGACGTGAAGGACACCTGATGGCGCTGCTCGACGTATCCGACCTGGCGGTCACGTTCCGCACCGACGATGGCCCCGTGCAGGCCGTGCGTGGCGTCGACTTCTCGGTGGACGCCGGCAAGGTGCTGGCCATCGTGGGTGAGTCCGGCTCGGGCAAGTCGGTCACCGCCATGAGCGTCCTGCAGCTGCTCCCGCCCTCGGCCACCGTCACCGGCACGGTCAACTGGCAGGGCGAGGACCTGTTGAAGGCCAAGGAGAGCCGCATGCGCCAGGTGCGCGGGGGCGAGATCGCCATGATCTTCCAGGACCCGCTCACCGCCCTCAACCCCGTGTACCGCGTGGGCCGCCAGATCATCGAGATGATCCAGTCCCACGACAAGGTGTCCAAGTCCGAGGCTCGCACCCGGGCCATCGAGATGCTCGACCTCGTGGGCATCCCGCAGCCCGAGCGCCGCGTGGATCAGTACACCCACGAGTTCTCCGGCGGCATGCGCCAGCGGGCGATGATCGCCATGGCGCTGTCGTGCCACCCCAAGCTGGTCATCGCCGACGAGCCCACCACGGCGCTCGACGTGACCGTGCAGGCCCAGGTGCTG
>JAHBSN010000226.1 GCA_019639095.1 Actinomycetota bacterium | reverse complement strand
TGACCCATCGTGCCGATGTTCAGGTGCGGCTTGTTCCGCTCGAACTTTTCCTTACCCATGGCGAAGCCCTGGAGCCTTTCTATCTACGTTGATGTTTGAGACTGCGAGAGATGGCAGAGATCACTCGCCGCGGACGCGGGCGACGATCTCTTCTTGGATGTTGCTCGGCATCTGCTGGTAGCTGCTGAACTGCATCGTGTACGTGGCGCGGCCCTGGGTCCGCGAACGGAGGTCGGTAGAGTACCCGAACATCTCCGAGAGGGGCACCTCGGCGCGCACCACCTGGGCGTTGCCGCGCTGCTCCATGCCGCCCACCTTGCCCCGGCGAGACGACAGGTCGCCCATGACGTCGCCCATGTACTCGTCGGGCGTCACGACCTCCACGGCCATGATGGGCTCGAGCAGCACCGGCTTGCCCATGCGGGCGGCCTCCTTGAGGGCCATGGTGCCGGCGATCTTGAACGCCATCTCCGAGGAGTCCACGTCGTGGAAGCTGCCGTCGAGCAGCACGGCGCGCAGGTCCACCAGGGGGAAGCCGGCGAGCACGCCGGAGTCCAGCGCGGCCTGGATGCCCTGGTCCACCGGGCCGATGTACTCCTTGGGGATGCGACCACCGGTGATCTGGTCCTCGAAGGAGTAGCCCTCGCCGGGCTCGGTGGGGTACAGCGCGATGATCACGTCGGCGAACTGGCCCGAGCCACCCGTCTGCTTCTTGTGGGTGTAGCGGTGCTTCTCCACCGGCTTGGTGATCGTCTCGCGGTAGGCCACCTGCGGCTTGCCCACCGTGGCGTCCACGTTGAACTCGCGCAGCATGCGGTCCACCAGCACCTCGAGGTGCAGCTCGCCCATGCCCGAGATCAGGGTCTGGCCGGTCTCCTCGTCGGACTTCACCTGGAAGGTGGGGTCCTCCTCGGCCAGGGCGTAGAGGGCCTTGCCCATCTTGTCCTGGTCGGCCTTGGTCTTGGGCTCGACGGCCACCTGGATCACCGGCTCGGGGAACTCGAGGTTCTCGAGGATGATCGGGTCCTTCTCGTCGGAGATGGTGTCGCCGGTGCGGGTGTTCTTCAGGCCGATGCCGGCCACGATGTCGCCGGCGGCCACGAAGTCGAGGTCCTCGCGGTTGTTGGCGTGCATCAGGAGGATGCGACCCACCCGCTCCTTCTGGCCGGTGCGGCTGTTGAGCACGCTGTCGCCCTTGTTGAGGGTGCCGGAGTAGACCCGGAAGTAGGTGAGCTTGCCGTGGGGGTCGGCCACGATCTTGAAGGCGAGGGCCGAGAACGGCGCCTTGGCGTTGGCCTCGCGGGTGACCTCGGCGCCGCCCTTCAGGGCGGTGCCGTGCACCGGCGGGAGGTCGAGCGGCGACGGCATGTAGTCGACCACGGCGTCGAGCAGGGGCTGCACGCCCTTGTTCTTGAAGGCCGAGCCGGTCAGCACGGGCACGATCTCGTTGGCGATGGTGGCCCGGCGGATGGCGCGCTTGAGGTCGGCCTCGGTGATCTCCTCGTCGCCGAGGAACTTCTCGAGGATGTCGTCGTCGTGCGAGGACACCACGTCGAGCAGCTTCTGGCGGTACTCCTCGGCCTTGTCCTGGAGCTCGGCGGGGATGTCGGTCACGTCGTACTTGGCGCCGAGCTCCTCGCCGCTCCACACGACGGCCTTCATCTTGAGCAGGTCGACCACGCCGGAGAAGTCGCCCTCGTAGCCGATCGGGATCTGCAGCACGGCGACGTTGGCACCGAGGCGGTCCTCGATGGACTCGACGGCCTTGTAGAAGTCGGCGCCCATGCGGTCGAGCTTGTTGACGAAGCACATGCGCGGCACGCCGTACTTGTCGGCCTGGCGCCACACCGTCTCGGTCTGGGGCTCCACGCCGGCCACGCCGTCGAACACGGCCACGGCACCGTCGAGCACGCGCAGCGAGCGCTCCACCTCGACGGTGAAGTCGACGTGCCCGGGGGTGTCGATGATGTTGATCCGGTGGTCCTGCCAGAACGTGGTGGTGGCGGCCGAGGTGATCGTGATGCCGCGCTCCTGCTCCTGGACCATGTGGTCCATCACGGCGCCGCCCTCGTGCACCTCACCGATCTTGTAGGTCTTGCCGGTGTAGTAGAGGATCCGCTCGGTGGTGGTGGTCTTGCCCGCGTCGATGTGGGCCATGATCCCGATGTTGCGGTACCGATCGAGGGGGACGACTTCAGGCATGGGATTGATCTCTGTTCACGTGGTGGGGGCGTACATGCCACGACCGGCCCCGCTGCGTGCGGGCCCGGTCGGGGGCGGGATGGCCGGCGGGCGGCTCGGGTCGAGCTGAGCCGCTACCAGCGGTAGTGGGCGAAGGCCTTGTTGGACTCGGCCATCTTGTGGAGGTCTTCGCGACGCTTGGCCGAGGCGCCGATGCCGTTGCTGGCATCGAGGATCTCGTTGGCCAGACGCTCGGCCATGGTCTTCTCCCGACGCTGCCGGGAGTAGCCCACGAGCCAGCGGATGGCGAGCGTGTTGGCCCGCTGGTGCTTGACCTCGACGGGGACCTGGTAGGTGGCGCCACCGACGCGGCGGCTGCGCACCTCGAGCTGGGGCTTCACGTTCTCGACGGCCCGCTTGAGGGTGGCCACCGGATCGTCGGTGCCGGTCTTGGCGGCCACGATGTCGAGCGCCCCGTACACGATGCGCTCGGCGGTGGAGCGCTTGCCGCGCTGGAGGACCTTGTTCACGACCTGGGTGACCACGACCGACCGGTAGATGGGGTCGGGCATGAGCTCGCGGCGGGGGGCGGGACCCTTGCGGGGCATGTCAGCCTTCCTTCTTCGCGCCGTAGCGGCTGCGGGCCTGCTTGCGGTCCTTGACGCCGGAGGTGTCGAGGGTGCCGCGGATGATCTTGTAGCGCACGCCCGGCAGGTCCTTCACACGACCGCCGCGCACCATCACGATGGAGTGCTCCTGCAGGTTGTGGCCCTCGCCCGGGATGTAGGCCGTGACCTCGACGCCGCTCGAGAGGCGCACGCGGGCGACCTTGCGCAGGGCCGAGTTCGGCTTCTTGGGCGTGTTGGTGTACACGCGCGTGCAGACGCCGCGGCGCTGCGGCGCGCCCTTGAGAGCCGGGGTCTTGCCCTTGGTGGGCTTGTCCTGGCGGCCCTTGCGGACCAGCTGCTGGATGGTGGGCAACGAACGAACCTCTCGAGTACTTGCGGCGGTGACCCGAGCGCGCATCCGCGACTGGGCCGAGGGACAATGGTAGAAGGCACCCGCCGCGCCGAGCAAACGGGCGCCGGGCAGGCCACGGCTACGCTCCCCCGCGGTGACCGGGGGCCCGACGCGCAGCCAGGACGAGGGACGCGAGGGTACCGCAGGCACACGGCGGCCTCGGGTGCTGGTGCCCATCACCATCCTCTTCTCGGTGCGCTACGTGGTGCGCACGGGCCTGCTCGAGCGCCTGGCCCGGTCCTGCGAGCCGGTGCTGGCGCTGTCGTGGGACGACCCCGACCTCGTGGAGGAGCTGGGCGCGGCCGGGGTCGAGGTGGTGCGCCTGCCCGAGCCCCGCGTCGACGCCCCCACCCTCGCCCTGCTCCACCTGCTCGAGGTGCATTTCCTGCGACGCCTCGCCAGCCCGTCCACCCCGATCGACCGCGCCCGACGCCACGTGGGCCGGTCCCGCTCGGTGCGGGCGCGGCGCTGGGCGAGCTGGCAGCGCACGCGCCTGCGGACCCTGGCACCGGGCCACGAGGCCCGCGTCCGTGCCGAGCTGGCCGCCGCCGTGCCCACGGGCACCAACCTGGACGAGAACCGACGGTTCCTGGCCGACCACCGCATCGACGCCGTCTTCAGCGTCACGCCCTTCACCGAGCAGGAGCGCGTGGTCCTCCTCGCCGCCGAGGCCGCCGGCCTGCCGGCCTGCACGAGCATCCTGTCCTTCGACAACATCACCACCCGCCCCCCGCTCCCGATCCGCTTCCACCGGTACCTGGTCTGGAACGCCTTCAACCGGGACGAGGTGCTGCGGGGCTACCCGGGCGTCGGCGCGCACCAGGTGGAGGTCGTGGGGCCGGCCCAGTTCGACTTCTACCGCGACCCCGCCTACGTGGAGGACCGCACCCGCTGGCGGGCGCGGTCCGGCCTCGGCGAGCACCCGGTGGTGCTCTACGGCGCCGGGCCGCCGGAGGTGGCGCCCCACGAGGCCCAGCACGTGCAGCACCTCTGCGACGCGGTGGACCGGGGCGAGCTCCCGGCCGACCTGCGCATCCTGGTCCGGCGCCACCCCGTCGACCGGCCGGGGCGATGGGAGCGGTTCGCCCACCACCCCGCCGTGGTCATCGACGACCCGGGGCGGGTGGGCGACACCCCCGGCCGGCCCGGCCAGGTGGGGATCGGCCACGACCAGATCGTCGGGCTCTGCTCGACCCTCGCCCACACCGACGTGCACGTCAACGTCTCGTCCACGCTCACCCTCGACGGCGCCTTCTTCCACAAGCCCCAGATCGGTCCGGCCTACGACGTCGCCGACGGCCGTCGCTTCCACCGCACGGCTCGCGACCTGTACCGGCGCGAGCACTTCCTGCCCATCGTGGCGTCGGGCGGGCTGGAGGTGCCGAGCACGCCGGAGGAGCTCGTGGCCACGGTGGCCCGAGCGCTGGCCGACCCGGGCCGGTTGGAGCCGCAGCGCCGGGCGATGCTCGACGCGCTGTGCACCTACACCGACGGGCGCTGCACCGAACGGGTGGCGGCCGCGGTGGAGGACTTCCTGCGCCACCACCTGGGCGCGGGCTGACCGGGCCAACGGGGCGCCGCGGCGCTCAGCCGGGCGCCGGGGCGAGCGATCCGCCGCGAGCCAGCCCGTCGGCGTGGGCCTCGGCCGCCGCCACCAGGCGCGGATCGGCGCCCCAGCCGAGGAGCAGGTCCCGCTGCAGCTGGCCGGCGAGGCGTCGCCCGTCGAAGGCCCGAGGATTGAGCGGCGCCAGGTTGGAGGTGAGCAGCGCGCCGGTGAGCGCCGCCGCCCAGCGGATCACCACGTCCATCGCGTCGTCGACGCGGATCGCGCCGAGCGCCACGCCGGCCTCGACGCACGCCCGGGCGTCGTCGAGCAGCGCCATGGCCGCGGGCAGCACCCGGTGGTGCTCCTCCACCGGCACCTCCTGCTCGGTCTCGCTGATGAGGGCGTGCAGGAACGCCGCCTCCTGGGGCAGCGCGTCGGCGGCGGCGATCCAGAACCGGCCGAACACGAGCAGGCGGGCCACCGCGGCCGCAGCCGGGTCGTCCCATCCGCCGAGGATCTCGTCGCTGCGCCGGCGAACCTCGTGGTACGAGGCGCGCAGCCGCTCGATCGCCTCGCGCTGCAGCTCCGCCACCAGCGCGCCCTTGGATGGGAAGTACGTGTAGACGGTGCCCACCGCGGCGTCGACCTCGTCGGCCAGGCGAGACATGGTGAGGGCCCGAAGGCCATCGCGCCCGGCGATCTCCAGGGCGGCGTCGAGGTAGGCGCGCTCGCGCTCGCGCCGGTTGCGGGCCCGGCGCCCGCCCGCTGGGGGCGGATCCCCTGGTGGTGCGCCGGCCATGGGCCGCGCAGGCTAGCGGCCCCGGGCGTGGGAGGTGTCGGTGGGGAGCCGGCGCGGACGGCGGAACGGGTCGGGTCGGAGCTCGATGTGGAGGACGAGGCGCTCGCCCGGCGGTCGGCCCTGGACCCGGCCGTGGTACCCGATGGTGTTGGCGATCACCACGGTGCCCCGGCGACAGGTGAGCACGGCCGGCTCGAGGTGGCGCGCCGCCACCTCGTCGGGATCGATCCGGCGGGCGCCGACGTTGTCGCCCACGCTGTCGGCGTAGGTGCCGCGCAGCGACGGCACCGAGAGCCGGTGGGAGCCCGGGTAGTAGAGCAGCGGACCGTCGTCGGGCTCCACGTCGGTCAGGTACAGCCAGATCTTGTGCGTGGGGTGGAACGTGTCGCTGTGGAGCTGGGCCTCGAGGTCGGGCTCCCCCGACTCCTGCACCAGGTTCTGCACGGTGCAGCGTCCGGCGCCGGGATCCAGGGCGAGCCGCTCGGCCGCCTCCCCGAGGGCGCGGACCGTGGGGTGCAGGAAGAACCGGTCGAGCACCTGCCGATCCGCGTCGGAGAGGTCGGCGCGCCAGGTGACGCGGAGGCGGTTGGCGCCCTGGGCGTTGTCGTCGTGGGGCAGGTCGGGATCGGCGTCGACCCGCGCCGCCACCGCGGCCAGCTCGTCGAGCGCGTCCGGCTCGAACAGCCCCTCCACCACCGCGTAGCCGTCGCGGCGCAGGCAGGCGACCGCCGGCGCCACCTCGGGGGCCGCCGTCCAGCGGGTGGCGTGGAACCGAGCCGAGGCACCGAGGGTGCGGGCAACCTGCAGGCCGAGCCGGTTGAGCACCGGCGCATCCACCGCCTTCGAGCGGCCCAGGACCTGGCGAAGGGTCGTACCCATCCGTGGCCTCCTCCGGCGTCTCGGACGGCCACGACGCTACCGCCCGGGCCGCGTGCCACCATGACCC
>JAHBSN010000225.1 GCA_019639095.1 Actinomycetota bacterium | reverse complement strand
GGCAAGAACGGCTTCGGCGGGGTGGTGATCGGCCTGTCCGGCGGCATCGACTCCACGCTCGTGGCCGCCATCGCCGTCGACGCCATCGGCGCCGAGCACGTGCACGGCGTCTCGATGCCGTCGCGCTACTCGAGCGACCACTCCCGCTCCGACGCCGAGCTGCTCGCCCAGAACCTCGGGATCGACTTCCGCACCATCGCCATCGAGCCGGCCCACGCCGCCGAGCTGTCGATGCTGGCCCCGTCCTTCGAGGGCCGCGAGCCCGACCTCACCGAGGAGAACCTCCAGAGCCGCATCCGGGGCCTGACCCTCATGGCCCTGTCGAACAAGTTCGGCTGGATCGTCCTCTCCACCGGCAACAAGTCGGAGGTGGCCGTGGGCTACGCCACGCTCTACGGCGACACCATCGGGGGCTACTCCGTGCTCAAGGACGTGTACAAGACCCGGGTGTACGAGCTTTGCCGTTGGCGCAACGCGCAGGGGTCGACGCCGGTGATCCCCGAGGGCGTCCTCACCAAGCCGCCGTCGGCCGAGCTCCGACCCGACCAGCGCGACGACCAGAGCCTGCCGCCCTACGAGGTGCTCGACCCCATCCTCGAGGGCTACGTCGAGCACGACCGCACCGTGGCCGAGCTCATCGCCCACGGCCACGACGAGGCCACCGTGCGGCGCGTCGCCCGGTTGGTGGACGGCGCGGAGTACAAGCGTCGCCAGAGCCCCATCGGGGTGAAGGTGAGCGCCAAGGCGTTCGGCAAGGACCGGCGCCTGCCCATCACCAACGGCTACCGCTGACCGGCGCTCGTCCGGGCCGACGCCGGTGACCGCCCCGCACCGCCCTCCGCCCACGCGCGCCCGGGGGGTGGCCGCGCTCGCTGCCGCGGGGTTCCTGTTCGGCTCCACCTTCCTCGTGGTGCAGGGCGCGATCGAGCGGGCCGACGTGGTGCCGTTCCTCGCCGTGCGCTTCCTGGTGGGTGCCGCGGTGCTGTGGCCACTGGCCCGCCGCCGCCCGGCCACGCCGGGCGAGGTGCGCCACGGGGTGGCGGCGGGAGCCTGCCTGCTCGTCGGCTACGTGCTCCAGACCGCCGGGCTGCGCGCCACCACAGCGGCGACGTCGGCCTTCATCACCTACCTGCTCGTGGTGATCGTCCCCCTCATCGGCGTGGTGCGCACCCGGCGGCCACCGTCCGCCAACGTCGTGGTGGGGGTCGTGCTCGCGGTGGCCGGACTCGGCCTGCTCTCGGGCGGCGTGTCCGGGATCGGTCGGGGCGAGGTGCTCACGATGGGGGCGGCGCTGGCGTTCGCCGTGCACCTCGTGGTCCTGGGCGAGGTGGCGGGCCGCCACGACCCGATCCGCCTGACGTTCTGGCAGGTGCTCACCGTCGGTGCGGCCTGCCTCGTGCCCGGTGCGGCGTCGGGCGGGGGCTACGGCTTCGACCGCGGGGTGTGGGTGGCGGCGGCGTTCTGCGGCGTGGCGGCCACCGCGCTGGCGTTCTGGTGCATGGCGTGGGGCCAGCGGGTGGTGCCCGAGAGCCAGGCTGCGATCATCCTGCTGCTCGAGCCCGTGTCGGCCGGGATCCTGGGCGAGCTCGCCGGCGACCACCTCGGTCCGGTGGGTCTGGCCGGTGCCGCGCTCATCCTGGCTGCGGTCGTGGTGGCCGAGCGGGCCGGCCCGAAGACAACCGCGCTCGGGGCCGAGCTCGCCGTGGTCCCTCCCGAACGCTGATCGGCTCGCCGCAACCGCGCATCCGCCGGGGCGGGCGTGGCAACCTCTCCGGATGAGCGAAGCGACCCCAGGGCCCGCGGTGGTGATCCCCGCCGGACCGCCGATCCTGGAGGCGGCGGCGTGGGTGGGGCACGCCTGCTGGGCCGAGCTGCGGTTCCACCAGGTCCTCACCACGTGGCTCGCGGTGGAGGCCGACCTCGAGCTCAGCCAGGCGTTCTGGGCCATCCGCGGCCACCGCGCCCAGGTGGCCGAGTGGTGGCATCGCCGCCTGCCCGAGCTGCGCGAGCACCCCCGCAGCTCGTTCGTCGCGCCGAGCAGCCCCGACGTGGCCGAGCGGTTCGACGAGCTCGACCAGCTCGTGCAGCCCGACGCCAGCATGGACCGGGCCGTGGCTGCCGCCGGCGTCCTGGTGGCCCTCGGCCGAGGCTACGAAGAACGCCGGGCCGTGGCCGTGGGCCCCGCCGACCGACCCGTGGCGGCCACCCTCGTGCAGGCGGTGGCCATCACCATCCCGGACTACGCGGCCCTGCGCGTGGAGCCGGTGGTGCCGCCGGCGCCCCTGCCCTGAGCGCCGGCGCCGGTCAGGTGTCCTTGAGCCGCACGTAGCGGCGGTGCTCGGGTCGGTAGACCCACTCGCCCTCGCCGGCCTGGAACACCTCCACCAGGGCGGGGTAGCGCTGCACGAGCTCGCCGAGGCCGACGATCTGGGTGACCTCGGCGGGGTCGCCGGAGAAGTAGTCGGCCGCCTCGTCGCCGGCGGTGACCGTCCACCCGCTGTCGGACGGGGCCAGGGGCTCCTCGAACCCGGCCCACCCGGGCGGGCCGTGCAGCTTCAGGGCCCGGCGCGAGACCACCGCTTCGAGGTTCACGTCGAAGGTGACCTCCTCCTTGCGGAGGGCGATGCCGGCCACGTGCCGGGCCTCGAAGGCCACGAGCGCCGAGGGGGCGAGGCTGGTGATGACCACCGGCTGGTTGGTGAGCCAGCCGTCGAAGGTGCCGTCGGGGCCGGCGGTGCGGACCTCCACCCACATGCGCTCGGCGTTGGGCCCCGACGCCGGCGGCGGGTCCAGCACGAACACCAGCTTCACCATGTCTCCCGTGCGCAGCGCCTCACGTTCGGCACGGGAAGGGATCGGAAAGGTATCGGGGAACGCGAGGTTCTGCGACTCGGCGTCCAGCAGTCCCCACTCGGCGGGGACGAGGGCGGGATCAGTGGTGTCGGTCATGGGGTCCGAGTTTGGCGCACTTGACCCGGTCGGTAACCTAAGGAAGCCCGGAGCCAGGCCCGATCGTAGGTGTTGAGGTGCTCGTCGGGGGGAATCCTCCCTCCGCCTCTCCCTCGTCGGTCCCAGGTCCCTCCCGACAGAAAAGGTGCGCAATGGCCAAAGAGCGAGTGGAACGGGACGAGGAAGACCTCGTTCGCCTGTACCTCACCGACATCGGCCAGTACCCGCTGCTCACGAAGGACGACGAGGTCCGCCTGGCCCAGGCCATCGAGGCGGGCAACGCCGCTCGTGAGGAGCTCGAGGCCGGTGGCAAGGAGGTGACCGCGGCGCGCAAGCGCGAGCTGCGTCGCCAGTCCCGTGAGGGCGAGCGTGCCGAGCGCACGTTCGTGCAGTCGAACCTCCGCCTCGTGGTGTCCATCGCCAAGAAGTACCAGGCGTCGGGCCTGCCGCTGCTGGACCTCATCCAGGAGGGCAACCTCGGTCTGATGCACGCCGTCGAGAAGTTCGACTGGCGCAAGGGCTTCAAGTTCTCCACCTACGCCACGTGGTGGATCCGCCAGGCCATCACCCGCGGCATCGCCAACACCGGCCGCACCATCCGCCTGCCCGTGCACGCCGGTGACACCCTGGCCCGCCTGCAGAAGGCTCGGGCCCGACTCGAGCTCAAGCTCGGCCGCCCGGCCACCCTGGCCGAGCTGTCGGCCGAGGTCGAGATGCCCGAGGACAAGGTCACCGAGGCGCTGCGCTTCGCCGCCGAGCCCCTCTCGCTGTCCGAGCCGCTGCGCGAGGACGGCGACGCCGAGCTGGGCGACGTGGTGGAGGATCGCTCGGCGGAGTCGCCCTTCGAGGTGGCGGCCACCGCGCTGCTGCCCGAGGAGATCTCCCGGCTGCTCGCCCCGCTCGACGAGCGCGAGCGCGAGATCCTCAAGCTGCGCTTCGGCCTCGACCGCGGCGAGCCCCGCACGCTCGAGGAGGTGGGGGAGCACTTCAACCTCACCCGTGAGCGCATCCGCCAGATCGAGGCGCGGGCCATGTCGAAGCTGCGCCACCCGTCGTCGGACACCGGCGCCCGGGACCTCCTCGCCGTCTGATCCGACCCGGCTGCCCCGCCCGGCTCGTCAGTCGCTGACGTAGCCGAGCGGGATCGGATCCTGGTCCGAGGGCGGCGGCACCGGATCGAGCTGGAAGATGCGCACCTCTTCGCCGCGCTCGAAGATCGTCTTCACGAGCTTGAGCCCCGGCGGGGGCATCCAGTCGCCCATCAGCACCGGGTAGAGCTCGGGCCGACGTCGGCCGAGCGTGACCGGGTCGGCCACCACGTAGGTGACCCCCATGCGGCGGGCGAACTCCAACGTGGTGAAGTAGTCGGCCGACGGCATCGCCACCACCGGTCGGTGGGCATAGGCCTGCACGTGGAACGATCGGGTCATGATCCGGGCATCGGCGGGGGTGTTGGCGGCGAGCCAGCGCCCGGCGGCGGCCTGCTCGGTGGGGTCCATCGTCTCGGTCCACGGCAGCAGCGGCTTGATCTGGCCGAGGGTCGAGGTGGCCACGAGCACCGCGGTGGCCACCACCAGGATCCGGCCCGTGCGCGGCGACCACCTCCTCGTGAGCTCCACGAGCCCTCGGGCGGCGAACAGCGTGATGACCGCGGTGGTGGCCACCAGGTAGCGGGGGAGGGTGAAGAACACGATGCAGGTGAGCATCGGGGCGAAGCCCATGGCCACGAGGAGCTGGGTGGCGCGGCTGCGCCGTGAGCGCCACATCTCCAGGAAGGCGGGGACGAGCAGGAAGCCCGGGATCAGCCGCCACGTCGGTCCGAACTCGAAGACGGGCGTGACGAAGAGCTTGAACAGGGTGGTGAGGTTGACCCACACGATGCCGAGCCACCCGCCCGGGTCGTCCTTGGCCAGCGCGGTGAGCGATCGCGTGGGCACGCCGAGCCCGGTGCCGGTGTCGTCGATGGCGTAGAGGATGCGGTCTCGCTGGAGCCGGTTGTTCTCGGCCACCGCCCGCCACGCCTCGATGGACGCGTCCTGCGACTTGGCGGTAGGGCTCCACTTCCCGGTGTGGCCGTGGAGGTAGCCGAGGTAGGGCGCGACGAGCACGGCGAGGGCCAGGCCGAACGCCGCCGACCAGGTGATCACGCGCCGGGCCCGAAGCGATGCCGGTGCGGGACGGCGCAGGGCGACCACGACGATGCCGAGGCCCACGAAGCCGCCGGGCAGCAGGGACTCCGGCCGGCTCAGGTAGGCGAGCCCGACGGCCAGGCCGGCGCCGGCCAGGCCGAGCAGCCGCCGCCGCTCCGACGTGTGGGGGTGCAGGGCGGTGATGGCGGCGAGGGCGGCGGCGAGGAGCATGGCCAGGCTGATCGACTCGCTGCCACCGCCCTGGCGGGTGAACAGGGGCGTCAGGCCGGCCACCGTGCCGGCGAGCCACGCCGTGGCCACGGTGGTGGTGTCGTCGCGCCACAGCCGGTGCGCCAGCGCCACGAGCAGGCCGACCACGAGCACCGCGCTCCCGAAGTTCCAGATCCGCAGGGCGGCCATCTCGCTGCCGGTGAGCTTCTCCAGCCCGGCGAACCCGAGGGGGGTCAGCGGGGGGAAGTGCAGCTCGGGCCCTCCCTGGCGCGTGAACCCGTTCCCGTTCAGGAGGTTGCGGCCGGTCTCGAAGTACGCCGTGCCGTCGACCGAGGGGAGCTGGTCGCCGGCGGCCATGGCGATCTGCAGCAGGAGCGTGACGAGGACGGGGAGCCGGAGGCGTCGGGCGAGGGATCGCTCGGGCCGGGCGGGGTCGTCGACGGGGCCCGGGTGGGTCCGGGGCTCGGCTCCGTCACCGGGGCGGACCGGGTCGATCTCGACGCGGTCGCCGGGTGCGGCGGAGGGGGCGGTCTGGAGGGTCAACGTGTGGCGCCGGCCGCCTGCCCACCACCGAGCCGGAGACCTCGGCCAAGCATACGGACAATTCGGACACCGACCCGACATCGAGGGCGGCTGGCGAGGGCGCAGGAGGCGAGCCGCGCGCCACGCGGCAGCCTCCTACACTCGACGGCATGAAGAAGCTCCTCGTCATCGTCGTGCTGATCGCTCTGGGTGCTGTTGCCGCCAAGAAGGTCCGCGCGGTCTGATCCGCTTCCGGTGGCCGGCCCTCGGGTCGGCCACCACCGATCCTCCCGCCTCGGCCGTCAGCGCGGCGCCGAAGAGGTATCCCCGCGCCAGCGGTGGAGCGCCCACCACGTGAGCGCCGCCGCCCCGGCCACGGCCGCACCGGCCACCGCGGCCTGGGCCGCACCCGGGGTGCGACCTCGGAGGGGCACGGCGAGGGTGAAGTCCCTCACCTCCCAGCCGCGCTCCTCGGCCAGCCGCCGCAGCGTGCGGTCGGGGTTCACCGCCACCGGGTGGCCCACCGCTTCGAGCATGGGCAGGTCGGTCACCGAGTCCGAGTAGGCCCAGCACCGCGCCAGGTCGAGGTCGTGGCGGCGCGCCAGGTGCTCCATGGCCACCACCTTGTTGGCGCCGTGGCTGGAGAACTCGAGCTCGCCGGTGTAGCGCCCCCGCTCGTCGACGCGGGCGCGCGTGGCGA
>JAHBSN010000224.1 GCA_019639095.1 Actinomycetota bacterium | reverse complement strand
ACCGACGCGGTGATGAGGTAGCCGCTCAGCACGAAGAAGACCGACACGCCGATGTCGCCGGCCCGCGCCCAGCTCTGGACGTGCCCGCCCAGCAGGTACAGCTGGTACACGTGGACCATCACCACCGCGGTGGCGGCCAGGCCGCGGACCGCGTCGAGCCCGGCGTGATGGGGAGGGGCCACCGCGTCGGGCCGGTTCACAGGGCGGGCAGCCTACCGCTCGCGTTTCGGGAGAATCGCCCAGCGTGGCGCGGTACCCTCGCCCCGTGGCCAAGGTCCGGGCGGTCGGCTCCGTGCGCCTGGCCGACGCGCCCCCCTGGATCCGGCGGGGCCTGGTGGGCGCGGTGCTGCTGCTCGGCGGGCTCGGGCTGTACCTCGCCATGATCAACCCGCCGTACCAGCAGGACGAGTCCTCCCACGTCGGCTACTCGATGAGCCTGCGCGAGGGCGTGCTGCCGTCGATCGACACCGCGGTGCCCACCGCAGGGGCCAGCCGCGAGCTGCAGCTGGCCCTCGGCCGGCCCTTCCCGTTCTCCGACCCCGAGATCCACGTCGCCAACAACCCGCCGTTCGCGTACCTGGTGGCGCTGCCCTTCGCCTCGGCCACGCGGGCCGCGGGCCTGCCCGGCGGGGCGGTGTTCGGCTTCCGGCTGATCGACCTCGGCATGGCCACCGCCTCGCTCGTGACGGCCTACCTCCTCGGGCGCGAGCTCGGGGGCGGCGACGAGCTGGTGGGCCTGGTCACGGCCGGCCTGCTCGCCGGGGTCCTGTCGATCGCCCTCGTGACCTCGCTCGCCAACGTCGGTGGCTTCGCCCTGCTGGCCACCACGGGCGCCACCTGGGCCCTGGCGCGCTACGCCCGCACCCGAACGCTGCCCCACGCCACCGCGCTCGGGCTCTGGTGCGCGGCGGCCGCGGCCGTCCGACCGATGTCGGCCGCCTACGCCGTGGCCGCCGCCGGGCTGGGCGTGCTGGTGCACCTGCGCTGGCGCGGGTGGCGCACGGCGGGCCCGGTGGTCCTGCGGGTGGCCCTCCCGATGGTGGTGCTCACCGGCTGGTTCTACGCCCTGAACACCTACCGCTACGGCGATCCCACCGGCTCGGCCGGCCTGTTCGACAAGTACGGCACCGCCAACGGGCCGGGGTTCTTCCACCAGCTCTTCAGCGGCTCCTCGCTCGTGCAGCCGCTCGACTACCTGCTCACCGACGTGTACGGCCGCGACCCCTGGTGGAACGACACCGGGCCCGACAAGTGGGCCGTGACCATCGGGGCGATCGGGATCGTGGTGGCGGCGCTCGTCCTGGTGGCGCGCTCGGGCCGGTCCGGGCCCGAGGCCGACGCCGGTCGGTACGGGGCCGACGGACGCCTCTGCCTCACCTCGTGGGTGGCGGTCACCGTCCTGGCGGTGGTGCCGGTGGTCCTGCTGGTGCAGCACACCGCCGGCGGGGGCGCCGGCCACCCGCGCTACCTCCTGCCGATGCTCCCGGCCCTGGCTGCGGCGGCCGCGCTGGTGGCCACCCGGATCCACCGCGGCCTGGGCGTGGCGGCGGTGGTGGTAATGGCCGGGTTCGAGCTCCAGCGCGTGCAGGCCGCCGGGCACCTCCGCTTCGGCCCGGGGCCGAAGCTGTTCGGACCGGAGCTCAACACGCCCCTGCTCGGCCAGCCCTACCGCTGGGCGGCGCTGGTGGTGATGGCGGCCGGCGTGGCCCTGCTGCTGGTGGCCACGGCGCAGGCCGCGCTCGAGCCGGCGGGCGACGGCGCGGCGGCGCCCCCCGAGGTCGACGACGGCGTCGAAGCCGTCCGGGCGGTCAGATCCGGCCGTCGGCCAGGGCCTGGGTGATCCAGGGGATCACCTCGTCGAGCATGTCCTCTAGGGAGGTGGTGGCCTCGAAGCCGAGGACCTCCTTGGCCTTCTCGGTGGAGGGCACCCGACGGTTCACGTCGTGCTCGTAGCCGGGATCCGACACCACGTTGAGCGGCCGGTCCGGGCCGTTGATCTTGCGCCAGATGACCTCGGCCAGCTCGAGCACCGTGGTGGAGCGCGCCGTGGAGAGGTTGAAGTCCTCGTTGCGGGCCGCGGGGTGCTCCATGGCGGTCACGATCCCCTTCGCCAGGTCGCCGCCGTAGGTGTAGTGCCGGACCTGCGAGCCGTCGCCCAGGATGTGGAGCGGGTCCTGGCCCTTCAGCACCTTCTGCACGAGGTCGGGCACCACGTGGCTCATGGCGAGCTTCACGTTGCCGCTGGCCACCTCCACGTCGCCGAGCGCCCGGGCTTCGCCGATGCCCACGCAGTTGAACGGTCGGCAGATCGTGTAGGGCACCTTGTACTGGTCCCAGGCAGCGCGGGCGAAGTACTCCACGGCCAGCTTCTGGAACCCGTACGACGACAGCGGCGGGGCGATGGTGCGCTCGTCGCCCTCCACCGAGGGCCACGTGTCGGTGGACTCGAAGACCATGGACGAGCTCAGGTAGGTGACCTTCTGGAGCCGGCCGGCCTGCACGGCCTTGATGGCGGCATCGCACGACGCGGCCATGATCCGCTCGTTGGTGGCGAGCAGGTCGTAGGCGTAGGCGTGGAAGTACGAGATCCCGCCGATCATGGCGGCGCCGGCGATGAAGTGGTCGCAGTCGGCGAGCAGCTCCACCATGAGGTCGACGTCTCGGCAGTCGCCCTCCACCAGCCGGTAGTCGGGGTGGTCGTCGTAGGACTTGGCCACCTTGCCGTACTTGGAGAAGTTGTCGACGCCCACCACCGAGTGGCCACGGGCCAGCAGCTCCTGGACGACGTAGCCACCGATGAAGCCCGATGACCCACTGACGAGAACGTTCATGACAACCTCGGCCCGAAGGCGTAGCGATACCACCGCAGGTAGCGGGGCAACCAGGACCAGACCTGGAAGTTCGATGCACCGACCGTGCGGTCCAGCCAGATGGTGGGGAGCTCGGCGACGGGCTGACGGTAGCGCCGCGCCTTGGCCACCATCTCCAGCCCGAGCTCGAAGCCGGTGTCGGACTCGATGCCCACCCGGCGCACGAAGTTCCGGTCGTAAGCCTTGAACGAGTTGGTGGCGTCGCGGGTGCCCACGCGGCCGATCCAGTAGAGCGACAGGCCGGCCCCGCGGGACATGATCCGCTTCACGAACGGCCCGCCCACCTGCTGGCCGCCCTTGGCGTAGCGAGACGCCGCCGCCACCACCACGCCGCGCTCCACCAGGAACGCGAGCGGCTCGATCTGCTTCGGGTCGTCGCTGCCGTCGGCCATGGTGACCACGATGATCGGCGCCTCGGCGTGGTCGAGCCCGAACTTCAGGGCGGCGGCCGGGCCCGGCCCGTAGGAGTTGAGCGTGGGGATCAGGCGCGGGTCCTTCGCGGCGTAGGCCTCCAGGTGCGGGAGGGTGGTGTCGTCGGGGTGGTCGTAGACGGCGAGCACCTCGAAGGGCATGGACACCGACTCGAACACGCGGTCGAGGAACGCGTTGATCTCCTCCCCCTCGTTGTAGACGGGGACCACCACCGAGATGCGGGGCGTCACGAGGCCGGCACGGGGAGGATGTTCCAGATGTCGAACGCCGGCACCTGGGGGGCGATCGACGCGTAGGCCCGGTGCGGCGCCGCCACCACGAGCAGGTCGGCGCGCTCGAGCACCACGTCGAGCGGCTCGAGGTCGTCGTCGACCGTGACGTACGGATCGGTGCACAGCACCCGTGCCGCCCGGAGCTTGAGCAGCCGCTTCAGCTTGTAGCTGAGGCTGGAGCGGATGTCGTCGGACTCGCCCTTGAACGCCATGCCGAGCAGGCCGACGGTCATGGTGGACAGGTCGTGCTCCTTCTCGATCTGGTCCACCAGGTAGCCGGGGAGGCCCTCGTTCACGAGCATGCTGGCGTGGCCGAGCAGGAAGTTGTTCTTGTTGAACGCCGCCAGCTGCATGGTGTCCTTGAGCAGGCAGGGCCCGGCGGCCAGCCCGGCGCCGGGGATGTCGGCGGCCCGGGGGTAGTCGTGGGTCATGGCCGCCCGGATGCGCTCGTAGTCGGCGCCGTACTCGGTGGCGATCATGTAGAGCTGGTTGGCGGCGGCGAACTTGATGTAGCGCCACGTGTTGGTGAAGAGCTTGGCCAGCTCGGCCTCTTCGATGCTGAGCGGGATGGTGGTCTCGGTGAGGTGGCCGAAGAGGCGGGCCGCCCGCTCGAGCGCCTCGGGCGTGCGGCCCGACACGATCTGGGGGAGCGTGTGGAGCTCCTCCATGGCCTTGCCCTCGGCGATGCGCTCGGGGCAGAAGCTCACGTCGAGCTCCTTGCCGTGCTTGGCGAGCAGGCGCTCCACCAGCGCGGTCACCCCGGGGTACACCGTGGAGCGCATCACCAGGTGCTGGCCGTCGCGCAGGTGGTCGACCATCAGCTCGATGGCCTGCACCACCGCGCCGGGATCGGGGTTGAGGTGCTCGTCCACCGGCGTGCCCACCACGACCACCACGTGGTCCACCTCGCCCACGTGCTCGGGCTGGGTGGTGAGGGTGAGGTTCCCGCTGGCGAGCACCCGCGCCAGGACCTCGTCGGCGCCCTTCTCGAAGAACGGCATCTTCCCGGCGCGGACCGTGTCGACCGCGTGGGCGTCGATGTCGTAGAGCAGCACCGGCAGGCCGGCATCGGCCAGGGCGAGGCCCAACGGCAGGCCGACGTGCCCGCACCCGCCGACGACAGCGACTCGCTCCGTGCTCACCCCTGCGACTCCCCGTGGAAAGAAGGTCGAACCATACCGCAGGTGTCCGAATCGAGGTGCCGCCGCGTACCATCGGGACCGTGCCGAGCATCGGGTGGAGACCGTCGTGACCCGGCGGCCCTTCGGCCCCACCTCGGGCACCGACCTCGACGCCGTGGTGGTGGGTTCGGGGCCCAACGGGCTGGTGGCGGCCATCACGTTGGCCTCGGCCGGCTGGAAGGTGCTGGTGCTCGAGGCGTCGTCCACCCCGGGGGGCGGCATGCGGTCGGCCGAGCTCGTCCGGCCCGGCGTGGTGCACGACGTGTGCTCGGCGGTGCACCCGCTGGGGCTGGCGTCGCCGGCGCTGCGCGACCTGCCGCTCTCGGTCCACGGGCTGCGGTGGGTGCACCCCGACGTCCCCCTCGCCCACGCCCTGGACACCGGGGCCGTCCTCCTGCACCGCTCGGTCGAGGAGACCGCGGACGGCCTCGGTCCCGACGGCGACGCCTACCGGCGGCTGCTCGCCCCGCTGGTGGCCGACGGCACCGCGCTCACCGACGCCCTGCTGTCGCCCCGGTCGGTGCCCCGGTCCGGCTTCGGCGCCCTCGCCCGCTACGGGCTCGTGGGCCTGCGCTCCGCCGACGGCCTGGCGCGGGCGCGCTTCGAGGCCCCCGAGGCGCCGGCGATGTTCGCCGGCCTGGCGGCCCACTCCATCCTCTCGCTCGGCGCGCCCATCACCGCCGGCTACGGGCTGATGTTCGCCGTGCTCGGCCACCTCGTGGGCTGGCCCGTGGCCGAGGGCGGCTCGCAATCGGTGGCCGACGCGCTGGTGTCGCTGCTCGTGTCGCTCGGCGGCGAGGTGGCCTGCGATCGGCGGGTGACCAGCCTCGACGACCTGCCCCCCGCCCGGGCCGTGCTGCTCGACCTCAGCCCCCGCGACGTCGTGGCCATCGGCCGCTCCCGCCTGCCCTCGCGCTACGCCCGGTCCCTCGAGCGGTTCCGGTACGGCCCCGGCGTCCACAAGGTCGACTGGGTGCTCGACGGCCCGGTCCCCTGGACCGATCCCGCGTGCGCCCGCGCCGCCACCGTGCACGTGGGCGGGACGCGCGCCGAGATCAGCGCCGCCGAGGACGAGGTGCAGCGGGGACGACACCCCGAGCGGCCCTTCGTGCTGTTCTCGCAGGCGTCGGGCTTCGACCCCACGCGCGCCCCGGCCGGGATCCACACCGGGTGGGGCTACTGCCACGTGCCCAACGGCTCCACCGTCGACGTGACCGATCGCATCGAGGCCCAGATCGAGCGGTTCGCGCCGGGCTTCCGGGAGCGGATCCTCGACCGCCACGTCATGCGCACCGACGCGATGGAGCGCTACAACCCCAACTACGTGGGCGGCGACATCAACGGCGGCGCCGCCGACCTGTGGCAGTTCGTGGCCCGGCCCACGCTCCACCTCGACCCGTGGGCCACGCCGGTGGACGGCCTGTACCTGTGCTCGGCGTCCACCCCTCCCGGCGGTGGCGTCCACGGGATGGCCGGCCGCCACGCGGCCCGCTCCGTGCTGCGCCACCACGGCTGACCGCACCGGCGCCGGAGCTCGCGACCGGCGACGCGACGGTGGGCTACGGTGCCGCCAACGGGCCCTCGGGTCCCGCCACGGGTCCCACCGGGGGGAGCGATGAAGCGAGTCGAGTGGCTGTTCCGGCTCACCCTCGTCGGCCTCCTCGCCTACAGCGCCATCGTGATGGTCGACCTGGACCACGAGCGGTTCCCGTTCTTCAGCTGGAGCCTCTTCTCGAAGGTGCCGCCGGCCACGAGCCAGGACTACAGCGTCCGCTTCACCGAGATCAACGGCCGCG
>JAHBSN010000223.1 GCA_019639095.1 Actinomycetota bacterium | reverse complement strand
CCTGGTGGGCGACGGCGTGGTGCCCTCCAACGAGGAGCGCGGCTTCGTGCTGCGCCGGATCATCCGCCGGGCCATCCGCTTCGCGTACCTCCTGGGGGTGGAGGACGCCGTCACGCCCCGGCTCGCCGAGCGCACCATCGAGCTCATGGGGGCCGCCTACCCCGAGCTGGGGGCCAACGCCGGCACCATCACCGCCACCCTCGCCCGCGAGGAGGACCAGTTCCGGCGCACCCTGCGCAGCGGGCTCACGATCCTCGACAGCGCGCTCGACGGCCTGGCCGAGGGGGGTGAGCTCCCCGGAGCGGTCGCCTTCCAGCTGCACGACACCTACGGGTTCCCCGTCGACGTCACCAGCGAGATCGTGGCCGATCGGGGCTTCTCGCTCGATCGCGCCGGCTTCGACGACGCCATGGCCGACCAGCGTCGCCGCGCCCGCGAGCACGGCAAGAAGGGTGCGGTCGCGGTGGGCGACGAGGCCGACGCCTTCGCCGCCATCCTCGCCGAGCACGGCACCACCGAGTTCGTGGGTCGGGAGGAGATCGCAACCGAGGCCACGGTGGTGGGCGTGGTGCCCGGAGCCGACGGCTCGGTGGGCGTGGTGCTCGACCGCACGCCGTTCTACGCGGAGTCGGGTGGCCAGGTGGGCGACACCGGCACGCTGACCGCCCCGGGCCTGCGGGCCGAGGTGGTCGACACCAGCTACGCCCTCCCCGGCCTGCACCGCCACGCCGTGCGCCTGGTGGAGGGCCAGGTGGAGGTGGGCGCCACGCTCATCGCCACCATCGACGACGAGCGGCGCGCCGCCATCCGGCGCAACCACACCGCCACCCACCTGCTCCACTGGGCGCTCCGCGAGGTGCTCGGCCCCCACGTCAAGCAGCAGGGCTCCTACGTCGCCCCCGACCGGCTCCGGTTCGACTTCAGCCACTTCGAGGCCATCGCGCCCGAGCAGATCGCCGCCATCGAGGACCTGGTCAACCACGACGTGCTGGGCAACCACCCCGTGCACCACTTCGAGACCACGAAGGCGGCGGCGGCCGACCTCGGCGCCATCGCCTTCTTCGGCGAGAAGTACGGCGACCTCGTGCGCGTCCTCGAGGCCGGTCCCCACTCCACCGAGCTGTGCGGCGGCACCCACGTGCGCCGCACGGGAGACATCGGTCCCACCAAGATCGTGTCGGAGAGCTCGATCGGCTCCAACCTGCGGCGCATCGAGGCCATCACCGGCTTCGGTCCCATCGACCGGATCCGGCGCGAGGAGGCCGAGCTGGCCGCCGCCGCCGAGCGGGTGGGCGTCCCTCGGCCCGAGCTGCTCGAGGGGATCGACAAGCGCCTCGCCGAGCTGCGGGACCTCCGGGCCGAGCTCAAGGCCCTCAAGGCCAAGCTGGCCACCGGCGGCGCGTCGGACCTCGCCGCCGGTGCGGTCGACGGCATCGTGGTGGCCCGCGTCGACGGCCTGGCCCGAGACGACCTGCGGAGCCTCGGCGTGGCCGTGCGGGACCAGCCCGGCGTGCGCGGCGTGGTCCTGATCGGCGCGCCCGAGGGCGGCGGCGTCGCCCTGGTGGCGGCCACCACCCCCGGTGGCGACCTCGACGCAGGGTCCCTCATCGCCGACGCCGCCAAGGCCGTCGGTGGCGGCGGCGGCAAGCACCCCGACCTCGCCGTGGCGGGTGGCCGCCACCCCGACCAGATCGACCAGGCGCTCGAGCTGGCCCGCGCCGCCGCCGGCGTGGGCTAGTGCGCGTGCTGGCACTGGACCTCGGCAAGCGGCGCATCGGCGTGGCCGTGTCCGACGGCGCCGGGCGGGTGGCCACGCCGGTCACCGTGCTCGAGCGCCACCGGGACCGACCGCGCCTGCACCGCGAGATCGCCTCGCTGGTGGCCGACTACGACGCCGAGCTGCTCCTGCTGGGCCTACCGATCGACCTGGCCGGCAAGGAGGGCCCGGCGGCGGTCGACGTCCGGGCCGAGCGCGACGAGCTGGCGGCGGTGGTGGGCGTGCCGGTCGAGGTGCACGACGAGCGCCTCACCACCCGCATCGCCGATCGGGCGTTGCGCGAGCGGGGCGACCTCGACGGTCGGGCCCGCCGCAAGGTGGTCGACATGGTGGCGGCCGCGGTGATCCTGCAGGACTGGCTGGACCACCACGCCACCCCGGCCCCGGCGGAGGAGCCCGAACCGTGACCGACGAACGCCCCCGGACACCCGAACCGCACACGGCCTCGCGGCCGCCGCGCCGGCCCCCTCGTCCCGGCCGACCCGCCGCCGACCCGAGCTCCGGGCGGGCCGAGGACCGCCCGGCCCGGCCACCACGACCGGCTCCCGAACCGGCACCCGCCCCTGTGGCCGAACCCGTCCCGCCGTCGCTCGACGCCGCCGCGGCGGAGCACGAGCCCCACGACGATGGGTGGTACGACCTCCCGCCCGAGAGCCGCCTGCCGCGCTGGGTGGGGGTGCTCGTGGTCTTCGCCCTCCTCGCCGGCCTGGTGGTCGGTGGTGCCTGGTGGTGGTACTCCCGCCAGGTCGACCCGCCCGGCGGACCCGGGGCCACGGTGTCGGTCGAGGTCCCGCCCGGCAGCTCCACGAGCGGCATCGGCTCGATCCTCGAGCGCGAGGGCGTGGTGGCCAACGCCACCGTGTTCAGCTTCTACGCCGGCCGCAAGGGCGCCGGCCCGTTCGAGGCCGGGGTCTACGACCTGCGCAAGAACTCCGACCTCGACCTCGTGCTGCGGACCCTGGCCGAGGGCCCCACGGCGCCCACCCCGGTGTCGGTGGTGAAGGTCACGATCCCCGAGGGCTTCACCGTCACCCAGATCCTGGCCCGCATCCACGAGAAGGTGCCGCGCATCGGGGTGGAGGAGCTGCAGGCGGCGCTCGACCGGCGCCAGGTGCCCAGCTCGCTGCTCCCGGCCGATGCGCCGTCCTACGAGGGGGTCCTCTTCCCGGCCACCTACGAGGTGGCCGACGACACCACCGGCGTCGAGCTGCTCACGATGATGGCCGAGGAGATGGAGACCCGCGTGGCGGCGCTGGGCCTGGCCGACGCCCAGGCGCACATCAAGTCCCGCTGGGGCCTCGACCTCACCGCCTACGACCTGCTGAACGTGGCCTCGCTGGTGCAGGGCGAGGCGGCGGTGCCCGCCGATGGCCCCAAGATCGGTGCCGTCACCTACAACCGGCTCCAGCAGGGCATCCCCCTCGCCTACGACATCACCTCGGTGTACGGCGCGGTGCTGGCCGGTCAGGACCCCGGCACCCTCGACTACACCGCCGATGCGCCCTACAACACCCGCACCCGCACCGGCCTGCCGCCCACCCCCATCGCCAACCCCGGCGAGGACGCCCTGGTGGGCGCGTTCCAGCCGGAGGACGCCGACTACCTGTACTTCGTGCTCACCGGCGAGCGCGAGATCACCTTCACCGAGTCCTACGACGACTTCCTCGCCGCCAAGGCCCTGTGCCGCGAACGGGGGCTGGGCTGTGGCTGACGCCCCGGTCCGGACCGTCACCGGCGCCACCCGCCTGGCCGCGGTGATCGGTTCGCCGGTGACCCACTCGCGGTCCCCGGCGCTCGCCAACGCCGCCTTCGCGGCCGCCGGGCTCGACTGGACGTTCGTGGCCTTCGACGTGCCCGCCGGGGGAGGGGCTGCGGCGGTGGCGGCGGCGCGCACCCTGGGCATCGGCGGCCTGATGGTCACGATGCCGCTCAAGGCCGAGGTCATCGAGGGCCTCGACCGCCTGACCCCGGCCGCCGCCGCCCTCGGCGCGGTCAACTCGATCGCCTGGGACGGTGCCCAGCTGGTGGGCGACAACACCGACGGCGCCGGCCTGGTGGCGTCGCTGCGCCACGACGAGGGGGTCGACCTCCGCGGCCGCCGGTGCGTGGTGCTCGGCGCGGGGGCCGCCGCTCGCTCGGTGATCTGGGCGCTGGCCGACGCCGGCGCCGCCGAGGTCGTGGTGGTCAACCGCAGCGTGGAGCGGGCCGAGGTGGCCGCCGCCCTCGCGGGCTCCGTCGGCCGGGTGGGGTCGGCCGCCGACGTGGGCGAGGCCGATGTGCTGGTCAACGCCACCTCCGTGGGGATGGGCTCGGTGCCGGGCGCCGACGGACCCCTGCCGTGCGACGCCTCGGCCATCGGGCCCCACCAGGTGGTGGTCGACCTCGTCTACCAGCCCCTCGTCACGCCGCTGCTGGCCCACGCCGAGGCGCGCGGGGCCCGTCCCGTCGACGGGCTCGGCATGCTCGTGCACCAGGCGGCGTTGTCGCTCGAGCGCTGGACCGGCGTGGCGCCGGACCTCCGGGCCATGGCCGCCGCGGCGCGGGCCTGAAGCGCCTCGGCGGCCCCCCTCCTGCCCCTCGGTCGGCCGGCTGGGTCCGATGGCCCAGATGGCTTCACTTCGGTGGGGGCCGTGCCGATGGAGACCTACGCCGTCTCGCCCCGCTACCCCTGAGGAGGACCAGGTGGCCCTTCAAGGCGATCTCCACTCGTTCGCTCTCGCCGATGTGCTCCGCCTGCTGGCCGGGACCACCAAGACCGGCCGGCTCGACGTGGCCGGCGATGCCGGGAACGGCGAGGTCTGGTTCGACCGCGGCGACCTGGTGGGCGGCGAGGTCACCACGTCCCCCCACGCCGCCAGCTCGGCCGACGTGGTGTTCGAGATGCTCCGGTTCGAGAACGGCACGTTCCGCTTCGACGAGGGCGAGGTGCCCCCGGACACCGTGGAGCGCTCGGACGTCGACGATGCGATCGCCGCCGCCGAGGACCTCCTGGTGCGATGGGTCGCCATCGAGGCCGTGGTGCCCTCGGTGCACTCGTGGGTGTCGCTGGTCGAGTCGGTCGACGCCGACACGATCACCGTCTCGGGCGACCAGTGGCGGCTGCTCGCCGCCATCGCCGGCGGCTCGACGCCGCGGCGGCTGGGCGACCGCTTCGAGCTCACCGACCTCGAGTCCTGCGCCGCCGTGCGCGACCTCGTGGAGCTGGGCCTGGTGGAGGTCGGCGAGTCGCTCGAGCCCACCGTCACCTACGACGCGGTCGACATCGAGCCCCCGACCGATCCGGTGGCCGATGACGACGACGACGTGTTCCACCTGAGCGCCGAGGACGGCCCGGTGGTCCTCGAGACCCGTGACGACGCCCTCCTGCCCGAGCCGCTGCCCGGCGAGGGCACCTCGTTCGTGGGCGAGCTCGACGGGCTCGGCACCGTCGACGGACGCACCTACGGCACCTCGGAGCCGCAGGTCGCCGAGGCGGTCGCCCCCGACGTCCTCGCCCCGGGGGTCGACGACGACGACGTGGTCTTCGAGTCCGACGCCGACGCGCCGGCCCCGTCCTGGTCGTCCTACGGCTCGGTGGAGGCGATGGTGGACGACGACGTCGACCTCGAGCTGGCGCAGGAGCCGGTCGCCGAGGGGGCGGTCGAGGCCGACCCCGACGCCGGCCTCGACGTGGGCGACGACGAGCCCGCAGCCGACGTCGAGCGGGAGATCGACCCGGTCCTCGCCGTGGACCCCCCGGTCATCGAGCAGGGCCACCTGCCCCCCGCTGAGACCCTCGCCGAGTTCGAGGGCGCCGACGACGATGTGGTGGTCGAGGACGACGATCGCGGCTCCCTGCTCCGGTTCCTCTCGAGCGTCAAGCCCTGAGCGGTCGACCTCGCCGTCCCCAGGGGGTCGAGGTCACCACCCCGTCCGGGCCCCGGCACCTGGTGCCGGGGCCCGTCCGCGTCGGCCGGTAGGGTCCTCGCCGATGTCGACCCCCCTGCTGTTGACCATGCTCGGCGTGTACGGCCTGATCGTCGGGTCGTTCGTCAACGTCGTGATCGTGCGGGTGCCCTCGGAGGAGTCGATCCTCCACCCGCGCTCCAAGTGCCCGCTCTGCCAGACGCCGATCGCCCTGCGCGACAACGTGCCGGTGCTCTCCTGGGTGCTCCTGCGGGGCCGGTGCCGCACGTGTCGGGAGCCGATCCCGGTGGGCTACCCGCTGGTGGAGCTGTCCAACGCGGTCCTCTGGGCGCTCGCCGGCGTGCGCTTCGGCGCCGGGTGGGAGGTGGTGCCGTTCGCGGTGCTGTTCTCGGTGCTGCTGGCCCTCACGGTGATCGACCTCGAGCTGTACCTGCTCCCGAACGCCATCACCTACCCGGCCGCCATCGTCTCGGTGCTGGTGATCCCGCCGCTCGCGCTCGTGGCCACCGACACGCCCCGGAACCACATCGTGGGCGCGCTCATCGGTGCGGTGGCCTACGCCGGTGGGCTGCTCCTGGTGCTGGTGCTCTACGAGCTGCGCACCAAGCGGCAGGGGATGGGCATGGGCGACGTGAAGCTCGCGGTCACGCTCGGGCTCTGGCTCGGCTACCTGCACCCGATCCTGGTGCTCTACGGCCTGCTGGCCGCCAGCATCGTGGGCCTGGTGGTGGGCGCCGGGATCCTCCTCGTGCGCCGCGAGAGCCGCCCGTACCCGTTCGGCCCCTGGCTGGCGCTCGGCACCGTCGTCACGATCCTCGCCAGCAACTGGATCCTCGACACCTTCGTCAACCTCAACTGACCCACCCCGGCGAAT
>JAHBSN010000222.1 GCA_019639095.1 Actinomycetota bacterium | reverse complement strand
AGCGTGGTGATGACCGCCGGCGCCCACGCCCAGCTCTCCGATGCGCTGGCCCGATCCGACTTCCAGCTGCTGCTGCTGGTGCTCACGCTCACGGGCGTGGTCACCGGCGCCGTGGTGTCGGGTCGGCGGGTGGAGGCCGAGCGGCGCGAGCGGGTGCGGGAGGTGGTGGACGCCACGCCGGACCTGGTGGCGTCGGCCTCCCGCGACGGCCACATCCACTACCTCAACCCGGTGGGCCGCCGGCTCCTCGGGTTCGACACCGGCGCGGTGGACCGCAGCGCGTTCGACTTCCTGCCCGACCTGGCGGCGCGCGCCCTGCTGCGCGAGGGCGTCCGGTCGGCCGAGCGCGCCGGCAGCTGGACCGGCGACAACCGGCTGCTACGACCCGACGGCCACGTGTTCCCCGTGTCGCAGGTGCTCGTGGCGCACCAGCGCCCGCTCGAGGACGGCCAGCGCCTCTACAGCACGATCTGCCGCGACACCACGGCCCAGCACGAGCTCGAGGAGCAGCTGCGCCGAGCCCTGCTCTACGATGAGGCCACGGGCCTGCCGAACCGGGCGCTGCTGGTGGAGCACCTGGCCTGGGCGGTGGCCACCTCGAGCGGCCCGCAGGTGGCGGTGCTCGTCGGCGACGTCGACCACTTGGAGCGGGTGGTGGAGACCTTCGGGTTCGCCGCCACCGACGACCTCGTGGCGGCCGTGGCCACGCGGCTCCTGCGCCTGGTGCGCGCCCAGGACCTGGTGGCCCGCCAGGGCGGCACCCAGTTCGCGGTGGTGCTCACCGACGTGGCCGACGAGCTCGAGGCGGTGGCCCTGGCCGACCGGCTGCTCGGCTGCTTCGCCGAACCGATCCCGGTGGGGGACCACGAGCTCCACGTGACCGGGAGCGTGGGCATCGCCCTGGTGACCGCCGGCCACGACCACCTCGACGCCCTGCGGTGCGCCGAGATCGCCCTCCACCGCGCCAAGGAGGCCGGCGGTGGGCGCTTCACCCTGTTCGACGACGAGCTCGAGCAGCGCTCCCGGAGCCGGCTCGACATGGAGGCCGACCTCCACGACATGCTCACCGAGCGGCGCTGGTGGCTGGACTACCAGCCCATCGTCGACACCGGCACCCGCCGGGTGGTGGCCGTGGAGGCGCTGCTGCGCTGGACCCACCCCACGCGCGGGCCGGTGCCGCCGTTCGACCTGATCCGGCTGGCGGAGCACTCGGGGACGATCGTGGCGCTCGGCCACGACATCTTCGAGCGGGCTTGTCGCGACGCCCGCGCCTGGCACGACCGGGGCTTCGACCTGCCGGTGAGCATCAACGTGAGCGCCCGCCAGCTGCGCGAGCCGTCGTTCTGCGACGACGTCCGGAAGATCCTCGCCGCCACCGGGGTCGACCCGTCGAAGGTGGTGCTCGAGCTCACCGAGACGGTGCTCGCCGGGCGAGACCACGGCGAGATCGACGCCCTCCACGCGCTGCGCGGCCTCGGCTGCCGGGTGGCCCTCGACGACTTCGGCACCGGCTACTCCTCGCTCAGCGAGCTGCGCGACCTGCCGATCGACGTGGTCAAGCTCGACCAGTCGTTCATCACCGGGCTGGCGGCCTCGCCTCGGGCCGCCGCGCTGGTGCGGGCCGTGATCGAGCTCGCCGACGCGCTCGACCTCGTGGTGGTCGCCGAGGGGGTGGAGGAGCCCGAGCAGGTGGAGGCCCTCGCCGGCCTGGGCTGCCACCGGCTCCAGGGCTTCGCGCTCAGCCGGCCCGTGCCGAGCGCTCGCATCACCGAGCTCCTCGACGAGTCGGGGCCGGGCTGAGCTCGGTCAGCCCGGGCAGTGCAGCTGGCGCTCGAGCTCGGGCTCGATGACCGCCATCTGGCTGGCCGCCTTGGCGAACGACGAGTTCTGGAACAGCACCGCCCGGTAGCACCGGGACCGGTCGATGAGCGGGAACACGCCGAACGCGCCGGGGCTCGACACGATGGGCCCGCCCGGCTGGGGCGCCAGCCAGACCCCGATGCCGTAGCCGGGCACCGAGGGGATGGGCGAGTAGGCCACCGCGAGGGAGCCCACCCGGTCGGTCTCCATGGCCGCCACCGCCGCAGGCGAGAGCAGGTGCACGCCGAAGCGGGTGCCGCCCGACTGGATGACGGCGAGGAAGCGGTCGTAGTCGGCCTGGGTGCTCGCAGCGCCGCCGGCCACGTGCGGGTTGGCGCCGGTCCACCAGGTCTTGGTGAGCCCGAGCGGCCCGATGAGCCGGGCCTGGCTGAGGGCCACCCAGCTCTGGCCCGTGGCCAGCTCGGCCATCCGGGCCGCCACCTGGATCGAGTTGCCGCCGTAGGCGAACTGCGTGCCCGGAGCCGCGGCGAGGTCGGCGGCCAGGATCGTGTCGGCGCAGGCGGCGAGGGTGGTCGACTGGTTCCCGACGCAGCCGTTGGTCGTCCACGCCATGCCCGACGTGTGGCTCATCAGCTGGGCGAGGGTGATCGAGCCCTTGGTCGTGCCGGCGTAGGCGGGGAACCACTCCCCCACGGTGGACCCGAGCGAGAGCAGCCCGTCGTCCACCACCGACATGACCACCGCCCCCGCGAGCCACTTGCTCGCCGAGGCGACGTAGTAGTTCTCGTTGCCGAGGGCGTTGCCGACGTCGCGGTCGTACTCCACCACGTCGGCGCCGTCGGCCTGGCGCGACGTCACGAGCAGGCTGATGCCGCAGGTCTCCACGCACCCGGTGGCGGGCGGGGCGGCCGGCGCCACGGCCTGCTCGAGCCGGGCGTCGATCACCGACGTGTCGGGCAGGCAGGCGGTGAGGCCGACGAGGGCGACGGCGATCGCGAGCGCCACCGCTCGGCGCGTGGCGGGCGAGGTGCGGTGGCAGGCGCCCACGAGGCCCTCCCCTGGTCCGGCGGTCGGTACGACGCTATCGCCGCGCACCCGCTCAGGTCGGGGTGTAGGTGCCGGTGACGGTGGTGGTGGCGCCGGCCGCCACCGTGGCGGTCTGGCAGGCGGGCGCGACGTAGCCCGGCACCGACCCGAAGCACACCTGGTAGGAGCCGGGCGCCTCGGGTGTCCACACGCCGTAGGCGTTGGCCACCTGGCCTCCGACGGTGATGGTGGCCGGGACCGCCGGGCTCGTGACCACCCGGAGGAAGCCCTTGGCCGCGTAGGTCCCGGTGACGGTGGCGGTGGCGCCCGTGGCGATCGTGACCGTCGAGCACGAGGGGGCCGTGGTGGCCGGCGCCGGGCCGAAGCACACCTGGTGCAAACCGACCGGCAGCTTCACCCAGTCGAGCCCCCAGGAGTTCGCCCACTGCCCGTCGACCGAGATCGTGGCCCCGACCGCGGGGCTGGTCGTGGCCCGGAGGTACCCGTGGGACCCGGTCGGACCGGGCGCTCCCGCCTGGGTGGCGAAGGTGCCGGTGGTGGTGGCGGTCGATCCGGCCGCCACCACCACCGTCCGACAGCTCGGCGTGGCGTAGCCGGCCACCGCGCCGAAGCACACCTGGTACGACCCCGGCGGCACCTCGGCCCAGAGTCCCCAGTCGTTGCGCGCCACGCCGTCGACCGAGATCGTCGACGCCACCGCCGGGCTCGTGATCACCCGCAGGTAGCCCTTGGCCGCGTACGAGCCGGTCACCGTGGTGGTGCCGGCGGCGAGGGAGGCCGCCTGGCACGCGGGGGCCGTGTAGCCGGGCACCGGCCCGAAGCAGACCTGGTGCGAGCCGGCGGGAAGCTCCACCCAGTTGAGGCCCCAGCTGTCGCGGGCGATGCCGTCCACGGAGATCTCGGCCGGAAGGGCCGGGCTGGTGGTGGCGCGCAGGCGCGGGGTGTCGGCCGCCGTCACCGGCGCCGGGCTCGCCGAGCGGTTGCCGCGGGCGTCGGCGGCGCGGACCGTGTACCGCTGCGGTCCGGCGACGGCCACGTCGAGCGGGTCGCGGTAGGACCGGCCCGAGACCGTGGCCACGATGCGGTCGCCCCGGTACACGTCGTAGGTCACCGCGCCGGTGTCGACGGAGGCGCCCCACGCCAGGTCCACGCCGGCCGAGCCGACCGAGACGGTCAGGCCGGTGGGCGTGGACGGCGGCGTCGTGTCCTCGGGGCAGAACCGGGCGAACCCACCGAGCCAGTCGGTGGCGGCATCGCCCGAGTAGGCCCCGCGGGTGTAGTCGCCGCCGATCCACAGGCAGCCCCGGACGTCCTGGCTGATGCTCCAGGTGCCCTCGTCGTTGTTGCCCTTCAGCCCGTTGGGCCACCACGACGGGTCGTAGTCCAGCGTCTGGGCGTTCCAGCGGCCGATCGTGCGGATGTGGTCGACGGCGCGGAAGCCCGAGGGGCTCGTGAAGTTGTTGGTGCCCGAGTACGTGAAGTCCATGCAGTGGCAGCTCGCGTACACGTAGCCGCCGTACACCGCGATGGCCTGGAAGTCGCCGCCGGCGCGGGTGACGTGCGAGTCCAGGAGGGTGGTGCGGGTGGCGTCGTACTCCTGGAGCACGTGCTGGGAGCCGCCCACGAGCAGCTTGCCGTCCACCTCGCCCACCGCCTGCTGGTAGGTGTAGGACCCGCTGCCGATCGACGGCTGGAGGGACCCGATGCCGCTCACGGGCACCCCGTCGCCCGCCCGGGTGATGGCGTGGTAGCCGTGGGTCGTGTCGCCGTTCACGGCGTTGAAGTAGCCGGCCATGAACACCTTCGTGCCGTCGGCCGACACCTGGAGGTCGAGCGCCGACGCGTTGATCTGCGGGCGCCAGGAGCCGGGCTGGCCGGTGGCGGTGCTCACGTTGATCGCCGAGGGCACGGTCACGTCGGTGGCCGTGCCGCCGGTGACCCGGTTGAAGCGACCGGCGGCGTACACCCAGCTCCCCCGGGCCTCGAGGGACCGGACGAGCGGGCGCTCGGTGGAGCCGACGCGGGCGAGGCTGGCGTGCCAGGTCGGGATGACCGAGCCGGTCTGCAGGTCCAGGGCCACGAGGGCGGAGGTGTTCGGCGCCCCGTCGACGTTGGTGAAGTCGCCCCCGGCCACGAGCTTCCCGTCGTCGGTCACCACCAGGTCCCACACCCGACCATCGAGCACTGGACGAAACGTGGGGATCCAGTTGCCGTCGAGGTCGAACGCGGCCAGGAACGGCTGGGCCACCGGGGTGCCCGCGGGACCCTGCTGCACGCCGGTGAAGCGGCCGCCGACGTAGACCCGATCGCCGTGGGCCACGATGGCCAGCACCGTGGTGTTCCACGGCTCCACCGAGGCCTCCCCCGTGTGGTCGTAGCCCACCACCCCCCACGGGGCGAGCTCGGAGCGCTGCTTCAGAACCGCTCGCTTGCTTTCGGCGGCGAACCCGCTCGCGGGGATGGGGGCATAGCCCGCTGCCTGGTTGGCGATGCGGGGCCGCACCCACACGCGGGTGAACGGCAGCGGGCTCCCCTCGGAGGCCGCCGTCCAGAGGTGGTTCGTGGACGAGCTGCTCCCCCCCGTCACGGTGCCGCCGAGGCCGAAGCCCTGCTCGCCGTCGTGCATCGCCAGACCCACCGTGTAGAGCCGCCGCTGGTCGTTGCGGCCGACGAGGTCGTTGGCCGTCTGGCCGGCGGCCGTTGTGTTCGTGTCCCGGGTGTTGCCGCCGAGGTAGGTGGTGCCGTCGATCACGATCCGAGCCGTCAGCTGCCCGGCGTCGAAGCTCCACTTCCACGAGTGCCAGGTGGGGTGCAGGCGGAGGTCCTGGCGGACCGATCCGTCGGGGGTGAGCGACCGCTCCACGCGGATGCCGTCGACGTTCGCCGCCAGGTCCGCCCCGCCGAGCAGGCCCGTGATGGTCGCCGTGTCGAGCGCGGCCGGCGAGAAGGCGGTGGGGCCGTCGACCGCGCCGCGCAGGGCGGTGGCCGTGCCCTGGCCACCGGGGTTGAAGGTCCACCCGTTGCGCCCCCGGCCCACGAGCACCCAGCCTCCACCGTCGGTGGTCATGTCGCAGTGGAACGGCGTCGGTCGGTCCAACGTGGCGTTCCAGAGCCAGTACATGCCGGAGGCGCTCGTCGGGTGCTGCTGCACGATGCCCCAGCACGACGCGCCGGCGGTCGCCGCGGTCGTGCCGTCGCCGGCCACCGGCGCCGTGGCAACCGGTTGCTGCTCGGTGACGGGCTCCGATGCCACCGGTACGGGAGGCGCGCCCGCCACCGAGGCGATCAGGGCGACAGCCAGCGCTGCGGCGGCGTGGCGGAGCGATGGACGCATGGAGGTTCCTGGCGCTGTTCGGGTGGGCCCTCGTACGGGCCCGCAGACGGTTGGAACCCCTCTGATCGGCAGGTCGGGACGCGCTTCCAGCCTGTCTTGTTCACCACCCAGCGTGACGAAGACCGGTTCCAGGTGTCATTGCGTACGATCCTGATCTAGCCTGGAGACCTTCAGCACACGGGTGGGATGGGCCGCATGGCGAGACGATTGCAGCGGGATCGAGGTCCACGGAGCGTGGGGCAGCCCGCAATGCCGACTACCACCGCGCCCGACGGCGATGAGGAGGTCGAAGACGACGCCGTCGGCTTCGGCCAGTGGGGCCTGGTGCGGCAGGTGGCCAGCGTCGTGCTGGTGGCCGCGATCATCGGTGGGCTCGGCGTGGTCGCCCTCACCGGGGGCGC
>JAHBSN010000221.1 GCA_019639095.1 Actinomycetota bacterium | reverse complement strand
GGACCGCCTGCACCAGCTTCTCGGCGCGGGGCGCGCCCACCACACCGATGCGCAGCCCGGCGGGCGACAGGCCCAGCCGGCGCTCCGCCTCGGCCCGGTCGGGCAGCCCGGCCCGCTCCCACATGCGACCGAAGTGGCCGTGTGGGATCACCTCGTGCCGGCAGCCCTCGGCGAAGCGGTAGCGCTCGCGCATGCGGGCCTCGCCCCAGGCCGAGTGGTGGATCACGGCGTCCACCGACTCGGCCCACGCCTGGTAGATCGGGTCGAACGCCTCGGCCCGCTTCTCGTGGGGCGTGAGGTTGTGGGCGGTCCACACCACCGGCACGTCGTGGTCGCGCAGCTCGTCGATGATCGCCCGGTGGGCGGCCAGGTCGTCGAAGGCCAGCCACTCGGGCCAGTGCAGGTGCAGCAGGTCGAGCCGGCGGAACCCGGGGTCGGGCTCGGTGTGCCAGCCCACCGGCGTGCGGTGCGCCACCGCCCGGTGGGCCATGGGCCCGTAGAGCGAGCGGTGGTAGTGGTGGTCCACCTCGGTGGACGCCACCCGCAGCAGCGGCGTGACCCGAGCCCGGTAGCGCAGCTCGGTGGCCGGCTCGAGGTCGATCTGGTGCACGTGCGCGATCTCGGACCACGAGCTGCGCCACTCGATGAGGCCAGCCACCGAGACGGTCGACGTGAGGTGGGGTGAGTCGCTCTCCCACTCGACGTGCAGCGGCCGGCCGCCCACCTCGGGCACGGCCAGGCTCACCGCCACCGGCGGCACCTCGAACCGGAGGTGGTCGTCGAGCACGATCGATCGCCCGTCGACGGTGAAGGTGGCCTCGCGCCGGGCGGCCAGCGGCGGGCCGGGGTCGTCGCCGTCGAGCCCGCGGCCCGACACCGGCAGCGCGTCCCAGCGGGCCGTCACCGTGCCCGGCCCGTGGGTGACCGCAGCCGGGAGCCCGCCGGCGGTGTACCGACGGAGGCCGTGGACGACCAGCGGCGTCCAGGTGGGGAGGTCTCGGTCCACCGGCACCTCCCACGTGCCGGGCTGGTGCAGGGCCGGGAGGTAGTGGCTGCGGGTGGTGCCCACGAACGGGACGACGTGGTGCGCGCCCGGGCTGCGGTGCGCCCACGCGCCGGCCGGGCGCTCGTCCTCGAACGGGATCCAGCGATCGCCGTGGGGGTAGGCCTCGGCGATGGGCGCCGGCTCCAGGCCCGGGTCCACCCGGGCCAGCGCGCCCGCCGCCCACGCCACCTTCCCGAGCAGGTCGAAGGTGAGCTGGAGGCGCCGCTCGGGGCCTCGGTAGGAGTCCTGGTTGCGGCGGACGTGCGACGTGGTCACGCCGTCGTCGTCGAACCCCGCCTCGAGGGTGATCGCCGCGTCGAGCGCCCGCCGCAGCCACACGGCCTCGCGCCCGGCGGCCCGGCCCTCCGACAGCGCCAGCGCCGCCAGCTCCAGCGTGAGGGCGGCGGCCAGGTCGCCCGTCGACCGCCCCCACGGCACCGCCGAACCGTCCCGGGCCCCGACGGCCAGCACGAGGTCGAGCGCCTTGGCGATCCCGTCGTCCCACACGTCGCCGAGGCGCGAGGCCAGCGGCTCGGTGAACAGCCAGACGTCGGCGGTGTAGATGTCGTAGCGGCCGATGCGGTCGTTGGAGTCGTCGAGCGCCCGCCGGGGGTTCTCCCCCAGCACCGACGCCACCCGGCCCACCAGCTCGTCGAGCCGGGTCGTGTCGGTCACCAGCCCGAGCTGCACGCGGCCGAGCTCGCAGCGCGAGAGCACGCCCGCGTAGTTGCGAGGGAGCACGCCAGCGTCGAGCAGCTCGAGCCAGTCCGAGCTGTCGACGGCGATCGCCACCTGCTCGCGCTGCGCCTCGGCGAGCCCGGCCAGCAGCGGGTTGCCCTCGAAGGGGCCGTGGCGCAGCAGCGTCTCGGCGATCCGGTACGAGAAGAACGTGTGGGTGGAGCGGCCGTCGACCTCGCCGAGCAGCCGTACCAGCGCGTCGTCCACCGCGGTGCCGGCCACCTCGGCCACTCCGGTCCCGGCCAGGTGGTGGAGCGTGTAGCAGACGTCGGCCCGCACGTCGGCCCCCACCAGGTGCCCGGCGAAGGTGCGGGGGATGGCCCAGCCCGGGAGGTGGGCCCGCTCGGCCCGCTCGAGGACCTCCACCGTGAAGCGGGTCAGTCGGTCGGCCAGCTCGCCGGCGGTGGTGCTCCCCATGGCGATCGACCCTAGGGCGCCGGGTTGCAGGTTCCGCCGGCCGCGGCAGGATGGTGACCGTGCGCACGACCAGCGAGCGCCACCGCACCCACACGACGGAGGACACCTGATGACCAGCGAGGGCTACCACGAGCCGATCGAGCTGTTGGACGACGACGTGATGGACCGCCACCGCGCCATCCGGTCGATCATGGAGGAGCTCGAGGCGGTCGACTGGTACGACCAGCGCGTGGCCGCCACCAAGGACCCGGAGCTGGCGGCGATCCTCGCCCACAACCGCGACGAGGAGAAGGAGCACGCCGCCATGACCCTCGAGTGGCTGCGACGGCGCGACGCCAAGCTCGACGAGCACCTCCGCACCTACCTCTTCACCGAGGGCGACATCCTCGAGATCGAGGAGGAGGCCGAAGGCGACTGACGCCGACCACCGGCCGAGGCTCGTGCCCCCCGGATCGGGGACGGCCCGGGCAGGCCGGCAAGAGGCCCCCGCCCACCCGAGGTGGCTGCACCTCTGAGGCCACAGCGGTGACAACTGCTGCCGCCTTCGGGGCGACCCCGCCAGCCCGCCCCGGTCAGGCGTTCTTGGGGAGCTCGGAGAAGGGGACGACCTTGTCGTTGTTGGGCTCCTTGGGGAGGCCCAGCACCCGCTCGCCGATGATGTTGCGCTGGATCTGGTCGGTGCCGCCGTAGATCGGCGGGGCCTGGGCGTAGAGCGCCGTCATGGTCACCGCGGCCAGGAAGGGGTTGCCGGTGGCCTCGTCGAGCACCTTCTGGGCATCGGGCTCGTAGGCGTGCAGCATGCCCTGGGCACCCACGATGCCCAGGCCGAGGTCGCGCTGGAGGCGGACGATGTTGCTCATCGAGAGCTTGGCGATGTTGGCCATGCCCGGGATGTCGCCGCCGGCGGCGCGGGTGGCCTTGAGCCGCTCGGCGTTGTAGCGGCCGATCTCGCCCAGGGTGTGGAGCTGGGCCAGGCCCTGGCGGATCACCGGGTCGGTGATGGTGCCGTTCCCGCGGGCGAGGCCGGTGAGCAGCGCGCTCGACTGGCCACCGGGGCGGCGGGCGCCGGCCGCCGAGCGCTTCTTGCCCCGGGTCGACACGAAGTCGCCGGCCCGACGCGACAGGTGGCCGGCCACCGTGCCCGGCGTGGCCGCGCCGCCCGCGGCGCTGCCGCCACCGGCACCGAGGCCGGCCCGCTCGTGGCCGAGCGTGGTGTTGGTGACGGCCCACCCGCCGTTGGTCGGGCCGATGATCGCCGCGTCCGACACCCGGGCTTCGGTGAGGAAGGTCTCGTTGAACATGGCGTGGCCGGTCATCTCGCGCAGCGGTCGGACGTCGACGCCGGGCTGGTGCATGTCCAACGCGAAGTAGGTGATGCCCTGGTGCTTGGGTTGGTCGGGCGCGGTGCGGGCGATGAGCATGCCCAGGTCGGCAACCTGGCCGAGCGAGGTCCACACCTTCTGGCCGACGACCACCCACTCGTCGCCGTCCTTCACGGCCTTGGTGGTGAGGCCGGCCAGGTCCGAGCCGGCACCGGGCTCGCTGAAGAGCTGGCACCACGCCTTCTGGCCGGTGACGATGTCCTTGACGTAGGAGTCGATCTGCTCCTGGGTGCCGTGGTCGGCGATGGTGGGTGCGGCGAGCAGCAGGCCGAGCCCGCCGGGGGCGCCGAGGGCGCCGAACTCGGCGATTTCGCTCTGCACCCGCACCCCCACGCTGCGGGCCAGGCCCTTGCCGTAGGCCGTCTCGGGGAGGGTGGGCGCCGCCCAGCCCGACAGGCCGAGGCGCTGCCACCACTCCTCCACCGTGATGTCCGGGTCCCAGTTCTCCTCGAGCCAGGTGCGGAGCTCGTCGAGCACCGGGTCGCTGGTGCCGGTGTTGTCGGTCACGGTCATGGCCATCCCCTGAGAAGCGTTCGCCGTCGAATCTTGACTCGGCGGTCAAGTTATCGGGGATCGGCCTCCCCCGTCAGACCGGGACATCCAGGGCGAGGGCCAAGCCCGTCGCCACCGAGCCGGTGACGACGGGCGTCTGGCGGTCGGCCCCGTCGCTGAAGACCATGTCGGTGGCGAGCGACGTGCGGGCCAGGTTGCCCACGCTCGCCTCGTAGCCGCTGGTGGCGTACACCAGGTCGCAGGTGTCCTCGGGCAGGGCGAGCTGCGAGGTCTTCACCGGCGTGCCCGCCGCCGTCGCCTCGGCGAGGGAGGGGTAGACCTCGAAGTGCATGTGCGGCCAGCGGCCGTCGTAGGCGCCGGGGAAGATCGTGGTGAACGTGACCGTGCCGTCCGAGCCCGCCTCCTGCACGCCCCGCAGGTAGTTCTGCTGGGCGTCGGTGTAGAGGGAGTAGCGGCCGTCCTGGGTGGCGTGCCAGAGGTACACGGCGGCGCCGGCGAGCGCCGAGCCGGTCGAGGCGTCGAGCACCCGGAGGGTGACGGTGGTGTCGACCCCGGCCGCCGTGCCCGAGTACTCGCCGAAGCTCGAGCGGATGTCGGACCGCACGATGCCGCTGGCGGTCAGCACGTCGACGCCGTTGGTGCCGTCGCCGGGGTACGGGCCGGCCGTCTCCTCGGGGATGGCCTCCGACGAGCCCGAGGACGAGCCCGACGACGACGAGCCGCCGGCGGTGGTGGACGACGATCCGGCCGCGACGGTGGTCGACGAGGACGACGAGCCCGACGACGAGCCGCAGCCCACCAGCGTGGCCACACCGGCGCCGGCGAGCAGCGTCAGCACGCGCCGGCGTCCGAGCATCGTGCCCAGGTCGAACGCCAGGCCGCGGTCGTGGTCGTGGATCTCGTGGTCGGCGTCGGTGGCCATGGTTCGTGCTCCTCGGGAGGGCCGCACCCGCTGTGCGGCGTCGGGGGAGAGCTTGGCCTCCGACCCTGGGAACCACCTGGGGACGCGCTGGGTTCCTCCTGGCAACCGGCCACCCGCCAAGATGGCCCCGTGGCAGACACCCCCTGGCAAGGCGATGCGTGCTCCCTGGTCGATGCGTTCCGGGCGGGCGAGCGCAGCCCCACCGAGGAGCTCGAGGCCACGCTCGCCGCGATCGACGAGACCGACCTCAACTGCTTCTCCCACGTGGACCCCGAGCGGGCCCGCGCCGCGGCGGCCGACGCGGACGTGTCGATGCCCTTCGGCGGGGTGCCCACCGGCATCAAGGAGCTCGAGGCGGTGGCCGGCTGGCCCGAGACCTACGGCTCGCTCGTCTACCGGGACCGCATCGCCCAGCACAGCACCCACTACTACGAGCGCCTCGTGCAGCGGGGCGGCATCGTGCCCGTGGGGCTCACCACCGCCAGCGAGTTCGGCGGCCTCAACGTGAGCATCACCAAGCTCAACGGCGTCACCCACAACCCCTGGCAGCGGGGCCGTACCGCCGGCGGCTCGTCGGGCGGGTCCGCCGCCGCGGTGGCCGGCGGCCTGCTCAGCCTGGCCGGCGGCGGCGACGGCGGCGGATCCATCCGCATCCCCGCCGGCTACTGCGGCCTCCTCGGCATGAAGGGCACCTTCGGCCGCATCACCCGTGGCCCGTACGCCTTCATGCGGCCCAACACCGTGCTGCTCGGCAACCTTTCCCGGTCCGTGCGCGACGCGGCCCGCGTCTACGACGTGGCCGCCGGCATCGACGCCTACGACCCGTCCACGATCCCGTCGGGCGGCACCTGGGAGCGCGACCTCGGCACCCAGGACCTGAAGGGCCGCAAGGTGGCGGTGGTGCCGAACCTCGGCGGCGTCACCCTCGAACCGGGCGTGGAGGACCGCATCCGGGCCGAGGCCGCCGCCCTGATCGCCGACACCGGGATGGTCCAGGTGGACCTCGCCGTGGAACCGCCCAACCTGGCCGCCCAGTGGATGATGGGCAACCTCGCCACCCTGCTGGCCGAGCTCGGCCCGGCGTGGCCGGGCTGCGCCGACGACCTCACCGACGAGGTGGCCGTGGGCCTGTTCCTCGCCGAGGCCTTCTACAACCTGCAGACGGCGGCCGAGGCCGAGAAGCTGCGGGTGGCCGCCAACCAGGCGATGGCGGAGGCGTTCGACCACGTCGACTTCGTGATCGCCGCCACCAACCCCGGCCCGGCCTTCGCCGCCGATGCCGCCACGAGCAACAGCGACGCCGACCTGCTCGACTTCGTGAAGTCCCACTGGCTCGCCCGCTACGCGGTGCGGGGCGCCCTGCTCGGCACCCGGCTGGCCAGCTCGTTCGCCCCCCGCCTGCCCAACGCCCTGCTCGACGCGGCGAGCGCCCGCTTCCCCGAGATGGTCCGCATGGGCGCGCTCACGATCATCTCGAACGTCTACGGCAACCCGGCCGTATCGATCCCGGCCGGGCTGGTCGACGGCCTGCCCGTGGGCCTCCAGGTCCTGGCTCGCCACCACCACGACGACCTGCTGTTCGACGTGGCCCTGGCCGCCGAGCGTGAGATCG
>JAHBSN010000220.1 GCA_019639095.1 Actinomycetota bacterium | reverse complement strand
CCCGTCGACGGCACCACCGGCCAGCCCGGCACCCCGATCCTCATCGAGGGCACCGGCTGCGACAACACCGGCGGCACCGCCGTGATGGGCCTGTTCGTCTCGCCCAACGGCGACCCCTGGAACGCCCCGGTCGAGGAGGAGCTCATCCAGATCGAGAAGCCCGTCGACGAGACGGGGGCCTTCACCTGGGAGGTCACGATCGCCCCCGAGAACGACAACGGCGTGTTCACCAACCGGTGGTACTGCGCCACCGAGCCGGTCACCGCCCTGCGCGACGCCGCGGTGACCTGGGTCTCGCCGCCCGCCTCCATCACCATCGAGGGTGCCGGCAGCAGCCTCGACCCGGGTGCCGAGGCCCCCAAGCGGGTGGTGGCCAAGCGCATGGCCGTGGCCAAGGCGGCCGCCCCCGCTCCCGCCCCCTCCGTGCGGATCGTGATGGATCCCGATGCCCTTCCGGCGGTCGACAAGATCGACATCCTCGGCCCGCAGGCCGCCGACCTGAAGGCCAAGGTCGACAAGCGGGCCAAGATCGACAACGGCATCGACCGGCTCTTCGCCTGGCTGCTCGGCCGTGACGCCCCGCAGGTGACCTCGGCCGACTACGTGGACGCCGCCTTCGGCGTGGTCGGCGGCCGCAAGCCCTCGGCCCAGGTCGTGAAGACCTACGCCGACCGCCTCGATGCCGGCGAGCTCAAGGTGCAGGTGGTGGAGGACATCGCCCTCACCCAGAAGCCCGCCTCCTTCTGGAACAAGCACTGATCTGACCCGAACCCTGCTCCACCGCCCCCGGTCGACCTCGACCGGGGGCGGTGGCGCGCCCGGACTGGGGCGCGCCACCCCTATCGGCGGAGGAGGTCCTTGGCGATGTGCGTGATCTGGATCTCGTCGGTGCCGGCACGCGCCGAAGGCGCCGATGAGCACGGCGCGCCGAAGGCGCAGATCTAGGCCGGCACCGCTCCGCTGCTATCGGCGCAGGAGGTCCTTGGCGATGTGCGTGATCTGGATCTCGTCGGTGCCGGCGTAGATCTGGAGCACCTTGGCGTCCCTCGCGAGCTGCTCGACGCGGAACTCGCTCATGTAGCCGTTGCCGCCCAGGATCTGCACGGCCTCGAGGGCCACCTCGGTGGCGGCGCGGGCGGAGTAGAGCTTCATGGCCGACGCCTCGGCGAGGGTCATGGAGTGCCCGGCGGCCGACATCTCGATGGTGCGGAACACGAGGTTCTCGACGTTGAGGCGGGCCACCTCCATGCGGGCGAGCTTGTCCTGGATGAGCTGGAAGTCACCGATGGGCGAGCCGAACTGCACCCGGTTCTTGGCGTAGTCGACCGAGATGGTGAGGCACTCCTCGATGATCCCGAGGGCCATGGCGGCCACGCCGGAGCGCTCCTGCATGAACGTGGCCTTGGCGCCCTCGCGGCCGCCGGCGGGCGGATCCTCGGTCTCGCCGATGAGGCGGTCCTTGGTGACGCGCACGTCGTCGAGGAACAGCTCGCCGGTGGGCGACGAGTGCATGCCCATCTTGCGCAGCGGCTTCGACTGCTCGAGGCCCGGCGTGCCGCGGTCGAGCACGAACGAGAGGATCTTGCGGTCCTTCGGGTCGTTGCCCTCGTCGAACTTGCAGATGAACACGATGGTGTCGGCGTAGGGGCCGTTGGTGATGAAGGTCTTCGAGCCGTTCAGCACGTACTCGTCGCCGTCCTTGCGGGCGGTGGACTTCATGGAGCCGAAGGCGTCGGAGCCGGAGTTGGGCTCGGTGATGGCCCAGGCGCCCACCTTGTCCATGGTGAGCAGGTCGGGCACCCACCGCTCCTTCTGGGCGATGGTGCCCTTGGAGCTGATGGCGGCCGACGTGAGCCCCATCGACACGCCCATGGCGGTGACCATGCCCGGGCAGACCTTGCAGAGCTCGATGATCGGGATGAGCGTGAGCGACGAGGCGCCACCGTCGCCGTCGCGCTTGGGCTTCTCCGGCGGGGTCTCGCCCTTGTCGACCGCGGCGGCCACCTCCTTCTCGAAGGCGATCTGCTTGGCGAAGCGGTCCCGGGCGGCCACGTCCATGCCGAAGTCCCGGAACAGCTTGCGGAGCACGTCGTAGGGCGGCGTGTCGCCGTGCTCGAACTCGTCGATGCGGGGGCGGATCTCCTTGTCGATGAACTGGCGGACGGCGCCGCGCACCATCTCCTGCTCGTCGGTCCACTGGAACATCGCTGCACCTCCGCGTGGGGCCGGCGCCACTGCGGCCGGCGGTGCCCGCCACGCTACCCGCCAACTTGACCGGACGGTCAAGTAAAGGGTCCTGCAGACCGGCCCCCCGCGGCCGACAGAATCTGGCATGGGCCAGAAGCGCAACCGCCGGGACCTGCGGACCGCCCTCGAGGCCGGCCAGCCGGTGCTCGTCCGCCGCAACCTCTGGAAGGCCGACCACCTCGAGGGCTTCGTGGTGCGCGTCGACCGGGAGTGGGCGGTGCTGCACCTCGTGGTCGACGTCGACCTCAACGGCTGGACCGCCGTGCGCCTCGACAGCGTGCGCGACGTGGTGCTCCTGCGCGCCGACGCCTTCATCACGCGAGCGCTGGCGTGGGCCGGCGAGCGGCCGGTGGACCCCGGCCTGGACACCTCGTCGGTCCAGGACCTGCTGCGCAGCGCCAGCACCGAGTTCCCCGTGATCACGCTCTACACCGAAGCGGCCGATCCCACGGTGTGCGCGATCGGTCGCCCGGTGCACCTCGCTCGGTCGAAGCTGCGCTTCCTCGACGTGAGCAGCGAGGCGGTCTGGGCCGACGAGCCCCGCAAGCTCCGCCTCGACGACATCACCCGCGTCGACGTGGGCGGCCGCTTCGAGCACGTCCTGCACCACCTCGCCGGGTACCCGCCGATCCCGGAGTGATCAGGCGGGCTGTGCGGCCTGGGAGGCCAGGTGCTCGCCGAGCTGTCCGAGGAGTCCGATGGTGCCGTGCTGGCGATCGTCGGCGTCGTAGATGTCGTCGAGGAAGACGCCCTGCTCGGTGACGGTGACCTTCGTACCGCCGTCCACGGCCTCGAGCTCGATGGTGGCGACGCTGAGCGAGGCCCGCTCGTCGCCGTGCTCCATGTTGTAGGCGTAGACGATCCGTTCGTCGTCGACGATGTCGTAGTAGCGGCAGGTGAAGCGGTGGGCCTTCTCGCCGGGCGGCACGGTGGCCACCGTCTCGGAGCCGCCCACGCGGAAGTCGAACGACTTGCCCTCCTGGCCGAAGTCCGGCGGGCCGTGGAACCAGGCGGCCTTCTGGCCCTCGTCGGCCCAGGCCCGGAAGACCGTGGCCGGCGGGAACGGGTACGTGCGCTCCACGGTGAACGAGGCGTGCAGGATGGATCGGTCGGTCATGGGTTCTCCTGTGGTGGTTCGGATCGGGCGAGGTGCTCGCCCAGGCGGTCGAGTCGGGATTCGGTGGGCGTGCGTCGCGGCCGGAACCAGTCCTCGGTGCGACGGAGGCCGTCGGGGTCCACCTGGAAGGTGCGAACCCGGCCGATCTTCTGGGAGCGGACGAGACCCGCCCCCTCGAGCACGGCCAGGTGCTGGACCACCGCCGACATCGTCATGTCGACGGGCTCGGCGAGCTGGCTGACCGAGGCCGGACCCCGGAGCAGCCGGTCCACCAGGTCCCGACGCGTCGGGTCGGCCAGCGCCTGGAAGGCCAGGCTGAGCGGGTCCCGATACTTAAGCACATGCTTCAGTATTGGGATCGGGACGCGCCGCGTCAAGCTGGAGTTCCGGTCGCCCGGAGGTGCTCCCTAGATTTGGCGCCATGCGCAACCCGAAGGACTTCTTCCGCCCGCTCGCCGCCGGGGCCCCCGAGCCCGTGCGGGAGATCCCGTTCCGGCCGTCGCGGATGATCCACTTCTTCGACCCGAGCAACGAGAAGATGGCGGCCAAGGTGCCCGACATCGCCGCCAAGGTCGACATCATCCTCGGCAACCTCGAGGACGCCATCAAGGCGGAGAACAAGGAGGCCGCCCGCCAGGGGCTGGTCAAGATCGCCAAGGCCACCGACTTCGGCGACACGCAGCTGTGGACCCGCATCAACAGCCTGGACTCGCCCTGGGTGCTCGACGACCTCACCACCCTGGTGACCGAGATCGGCGACAAGCTCGACGTGATCATGGTCCCGAAGGTGGAGGGCGCCGAGGACATCCACTACGTGGATCGGATCCTCGCCCAGCTCGAGGCCCGCGCCGGCCTGAAGCGGCCGATCCTCGTGCACGCCATCCTCGAGACGGCCCGGGGCGTGGCCAACGTGGAGGAGATCTGCGGGGCCAGCCCCCGCATGCAGGGCCTCTCGCTCGGACCGGCCGACCTCGCCGCCAACCGCCGCATGAAGACCACCCGCGTGGGCGGCGGCCACCCCGGGTACCTCGTGCGCCAGGACCCGCCCGGCGGCGACATCGACGCCGACCGCACGATCTACCAGCAGGACCTGTGGCACTACACGATCGCCCGCATGGTCGACGCCTGCCAGGCCAACGGGATCTTCGCCTTCTACGGCCCCTTCGGCGACATCAAGGACGTCATCGCCTGCGAGGACCAGTTCCGCAACGCCTTCCTCCTCGGCTGCGTGGGCGCCTGGAGCCTCCACCCCGTGCAGATCGACATCGCCAAGCGGGTGTTCTCCCCCGACCCGGCCGATGTGGCCCACGCCCTCCACGTGATCGAGGAGATGGGCGACGGCACCGGCGCCGTGATGATCGACGGGAAGATGGAGGACGACGCCTCGGTGAAGCAGTGCCACGTCATGGTCGACCTGGCCAAGCAGCTCGCCGAGCGGGACCCCGACCTGGCCGAGCTCTACGGCTTCGCCGGCACCGGCGCGGAGGCCTGATCCGATGGCCGACGTGATCCTCCCCCGCCGCTCCGTCCTCTACATGCCCGGCGCCAACGAGCGAGCGCTCGAGAAGGCCAAGGGCCTGGCCGCCGACGCGCTGATCCTCGACCTCGAGGACGCCGTCGCCCCCGACGCCAAGGCCGACGCGCGCGACCGCGTGTGCGCCGCCGCCTCGTCGGGCGAGTACGGCGCCAAGGAGGTGGCGATCCGGGTCAACGGGCTCGCCACCGAGTGGCACGCCGCCGACATCGCCGCCGCAGCCGCCGCCGGGCCCGCCGCCGTGGTGGTGCCCAAGGTCGACTCGGTCGACGACGTGCACGCCATCGAGCTCGGCCTCGAGGCCGGCGGCGCGCCGGACCACACCAAGATCTGGGCCATGGTCGAGACGCCGGTGGCCATGCTCCACGCCGAGGCCATCGCTGCCGCGTCGGAGCGCCTCACCGTGCTGGTGATGGGCACCAACGACCTGGCCAAGGAGCTCCACGCCGAGCACGTGCCCGGTCGCCAGCCCCTGCTCACCGGCCTCGGCTTGTGCCTGCTCGCCGCCCGCGCCACCGGGAAGGTGATCCTCGACGGCGTCTACAACGACATCAAGGATCCCGAGGGCTTCGAGGCCGAGTGCCTCCAGGGCCGCCAGATGGGCTTCGACGGCAAGACCCTCATCCACCCGAGCCAGATCGACCCGGCCAACGCCATCTGGGCCCCTACCCCCGAGGCGGTCGACGACGCCCGGGCGCTGATCGCCACCTTCGAGGAGGCGATCGCCGCCGGCAAGGGCGTGGTCACCCACAACGGCCGGATGATCGAGAACCTCCACGTGGAGAACGCCCGCCGCATCCTCGGCGTCGCCGACGCCATCGCCGCCCGCCAGTAGGCGCTCGCCCCACCGAGGCTCGTGTAGCCGTGCCGCTGGGAGCGGCACGAGCGCACACACCTTGCGGATTGGGGCGCCACTCCCACCGAGGCTCGTGTAGCCGTGCCGCTGTCAGCGGCACGAGCGCACACACCTCATCGCATCCGACGATGGCCAGTCCCCCGCCACGGTCTCGGGACTTCCTCGAGCGCATATCCCTTCGTCTGGGCCGGCCGAAACGGCCCCACGAGCACGGCGCCGTCAAAGCGCCTCTCGTTGCCGAACAGCGCAGCCGCTCCGACGGCGAACACACGCCGAGCCGCCAGGGGACCGAGCTCGACCCAACCGAGCGACGCGTTCGTCTCCGGGTCGACGAGGTGCAGCCACCGACCGGTCTGCAGAGGGTTCGTGAGCCGGTTCCAGCGCTGCGTCGTCCCGCGCACGATCTTCAGGTCGACGACGAGTACGTAGCGGCCGGTGCCCCATGTGAGCGCGCGGGCCCGCTGAACCGGCCGGATGCCCAGGAGCAGCGGGAGGACGCTCATCAGCGCGTTGCGCAGGTCTCCGGACACGGCGCCACCGATCGCCAGCCCGAGTGCAGCCAACAGCAGACCGCCCACGACCGCCCACGAGACGATGCGGTCGACGAGGTAGGCGCGCTCGGGCACCGAACCGTCGAGCGGCTCCTCGCTCGGGACGGTCGGGACGGTGGACCGGTCGGCCGCCGCCCGAGCATCGGCGGCGGGTGGGTCGGCGGCGGTCGGGAGGATGCGCCCCGTGCGATCGTCGCGTCGAACCCCTCCCGCCATCCCGCCAGTCTCTCCCACCCGACCACCCGACCACCCGACCGAGGGTCGTGTGGCTGCACCGCGCCAAGCAGCAGGAGCGCACGCGCCTCAGGCCGGACGACGCCCACCACACCGAGGCGTGTGTAGCAACGCTGTACCATGCAGC
>JAHBSN010000022.1 GCA_019639095.1 Actinomycetota bacterium | reverse complement strand
ACACGGTCAGCCGCCTGGTGGGCTCGCCCCCCGGCTACGTGGGCTACGAGGAGGGCGGCCAGCTCACCGAGGCCGTGCGCCGCAAGCCGTTCTCCGTGGTGCTCTTCGACGAGATCGAGAAGGCCCATCCCGACGTCTTCAACACGCTGCTGCAGATCCTCGAGGAGGGCCGGCTCACCGACAGCCAGGGCCGCTCGGTGGACTTCCGCAACACCGTGCTGATCATGACCTCGAACCTCGGCACCCAGGACCTGCGCAAGGCCAACGTCGGCTTCGGCCGCAACGACGAGGCCATCTCCTACGAGAAGATGAAGGAGAAGGTCAACGACGCCCTGAAGCAGCACTTCCGGCCGGAGTTCCTGAACCGCATCGACGAGACGATCGTCTTCCACGAGCTGTCCAAGTCCGAGGTCACGATCATCGTCGACATGCTCATCAAGCGGACGAAGGCCCAGCTGGAGTCCCAGGGCATCGGCATCGAGCTCACCGACGCCGCCAAGAAGGTGCTGGTGGATCGGGGCTACGACCCCACCCTCGGCGCCCGCCCCCTGCGCCGGGCCATCCAGCGCCTGGTGGAGGACCCGCTCTCGGAGCGCCTGCTCTACAAGCAGTTCCGCGCCGGGGAGATCGTGATCGTCGATGCCGAGCCCGACGCGGAGACCGGCAAGGACGAGATCGTGTTCCGCTCGGTGGAGGGCTTCGAGCCCACCGTCACCCCGGAGCTGGCCGAGGCGGGCCCCGCCACGGAGTGAGCCGCAGGAGGTGACGGCGGCGAACAGGTGTTCGTCGCTGTCACCCCTCCTGGCTAGGGTTCCGGCATGGCTCGAACCCGCACCGTCTACCGCTGCACCGATTGCGGGGCCGACGCGCCCCAGTGGGCCGGCCAGTGCAGCGGCTGCCACGCGTGGAACACGTTGGTGGAGGAGCTCGACGGGCCGGCCGTGGGCCGGGTGTCGGTGCTCACCCCCACAACCGTGCCCGTCCCCATCGGTGAGGTGGACCCCACCGAGTTCGCGCCCCGGCCAACCGGCATCGGCGAGCTGGACCGCGTGCTCGGCGGCGGGCTGGTCCCGGGCTCGGTCACCCTGCTCGGCGGCGAGCCCGGCATCGGCAAGTCGACCGTGCTGCTCCAAGCCGCCGCCGAGGTGGCGGCCGCCGGCGGGACCGTGCTCTACCTGTCGGGGGAGGAGTCGCCCCAGCAGATCCGCCTGCGCGCCGAGCGCCTCGGGGCCCTGCACCCGCGGCTCTACCTCGCGTCCGAGGTGGCGCTGCCGCAGGTGGTCGGGGCGATCGAGCACGTGCAGCCCGACCTCGTGGTGGTCGACTCGGTGCAGACCCTCGTGGATCCGGACCTGGCCTCGGCGCCCGGCTCGGTGGCCCAGGTGCGCGAGTGCAGCCACCGGCTCGTGCGGGAGGCCAAGGAGCGGGGCTGCGCCGTCGTGCTGGTGGGCCACGTCACCAAGGAGGGTGGCCTGGCCGGACCCCGGGTGCTCGAGCACGTGGTCGACACGGTGCTCGCGTTCGAGGGCGATCGCCACCACGCCCTGCGGCTGCTGCGGGTGGTGAAGCACCGCTTCGGGTCCACCCAGGAGCTCGGGCTGTTCGAGATGACCGAGAAGGGCCTCGTCGGCGTGCCCGACCCGAGCGGCATGTTCCTGGCCGACCGGCGCGCCGGCATCCCGGGGTCGGTCGTCGTGCCGACCCTCGAGGGCAACCGGCCGCTGCTGGTGGAGCTGCAGGTGCTGACCTCCATCTCGGCGCTGCCGTCGCCACGGCGATCGGCCACCGGCATCGACACCGGTCGGCTCGGAATGGTCCTGGCCGTGCTGCACCAGCGGGTTGGGGTGCTGACCGCCCAGCTCGACGTCTACGCGCTGGCCGTCGGCGGCGTGAAGGTCGCGGAGCCGGGGGCCGACCTGGCGCTGGCGCTAGCCGTGGCGTCCTCGATCACCGGCCGCACGCTGCCCGACGATCTGGTGGCCTGCGGCGAGGTGGGCCTCGGCGGCGAGCTGCGCCAGGTGGCCCACACCCCTCGGCGGCTCTCCGAGGCGGCCCGCCTCGGGTTCAAGCGGGCCGTCGTGCCGTTCTCGGCCCCCGAGCCGCCCGACGGCATCGAGGCCGTGCGGGTGGGCACCCTGCTCGACGCGGTGGTCCGTCTCGGCCTCATCGCCGAACCGCCCATCCCGATCCACCGCCGCCGCACCCAGGAGCGCTGAGCCCGCCGGGTCCGGCTGGGCCGTCGGCGGCGCCGGTATCCTCGGCCGATGGCCGCCCGCTACAGCCCCGAGCTCCGCGCCGCGCTGGCGCAGGTGGCCCCGGGCCGGCTGCTGCGGGACGGGATCGACCGGATCCTGCAGGCCGGCATGGGCGGCCTCCTCGTGGTGGGCGACGGTCCGGCCGTGCTCAACATCTGCTCGGGCGGGTTCCTCCTGGACGCCGCGTTCAGCCCCCAGCGCCTCTCGGAGCTGGCCAAGATGGACGGCGCCATCATCCTGGCGCCCGACGGCAGCCGGATCGCCCGGGCCAACGTCCACCTCGTGCCCGACTCCACGGTGGCCACCTCCGAGACCGGCACTCGCCACCGCACCGCCGAGCGGGTGGCCCGGTCGCTGCGGGTGCCCGTGGTCGCCGTGTCGCAGCGCATGAGCACCATCTCGGTGTACGTGGGCGAGGACAAGCACGAGATCGAGCCGATCCCGCGGGTGGTCGACCGGGCCAACCAGGCCCTCTCCACCCTCGAGCGCTACCGCAACCGCCTCGACACCGACGCCGCGTCGCTGTCCACCCTCGAGGTCGAGGACCTCGTCACCATCCGAGACGTGGTCAACGTGCTCCAGCGGATCGAGGGCGTGGAACGGATCGCCGAGGAGATCGAGCGCTACATCATCGAGCTGGGCGAGGAGGGCCGCATGGTCCGGCTCCAGCTGGTGGAGCTCATGGGCGGCGTGGAGCACGATCGGCGCCACATCGTGCGCGACTACCGCGGCGACGACAAGGCGGTGCCGCTCGACACCGTGCTCGACGCCCTCTCGGCGCTCAGCACCGAGGACCTGATCGACCCGGCCGAGCTGGTGCACGCCCTGCGCCTGCCCACCGCCGCCCTCGACGCCGCCGTGTCACCCCGTGGCTACCGGCTGCTCTCGCGCATCCCGCGCTTGCCCGAGCAGATCATCGAGAACATCGTCGGCCAGTTCGGCAGCCTCCAGCGGATCATGCGGGCCACCATCGACGACCTCGACGACGTGGAGGGCGTGGGCGCCCACCGGGCCCTCGCCATCAAGGACGGCCTCGGCCGCCTCGCCGAAGCCGCCATCCTGGACCGCTACTAGCGGCTGCCCAGCCCCGGCCGGCCGGGGTCAGCGGGCGCGGCGCTCGAGCTCTTCGCGGTTCGTGATGCGGTAGCGGCGATCCTGCTGCTCGATCCAGCGCAGGCGCACGAAGCTGGCGATGGCCTTGTTGACGCGCTCGCGACTGGCGCCCACCATGCCGGCGAGCTCCTCCTGGGTGATGGGGAGGGCGAACTCGTCGGCGTCGCCGGCCAGCTCCAAGAGGCGCTTGGCGGTGCGGCCGGTGACGTCGAGGAACACCGAGTCGGCCAGCGCGGCGTCGGTGTTGCGGAGTCGGCCGGCCAGCAGGTGCACCACGCCCCAGAGCAGGTCGGGCCGGGACTCGTACACCGCCTTGAGCGGCGCGTAGGGCAGCTCCACCAGCTCCGAGGGCTCGAGGGCTCTGGCCTCCGCCGAGCGAGGGCCGCCGTCGAAGAGCCCCATCTCGCCGAACACGTCGCCGCGCTCCATGAGCGCCACCATCGACTCGCGCCCGTCGATCGAGCGCTTGGCGATGGCGATGCGGCCCGAGGCCACCACGCACAGGCGGTCGGGGGCCTCCTCCTCGGCGAACACGAGGTCGCCCCGGAGGTAGCGCGCGGTGACCGCCGAGGCGGCCACGCGGGCCATCTCGTCGTCGGTCAGGTCGGCCAGGAGCGCCACGTCCTGGAGCAGGTCGATGTCAACCACGGCCTGATCGTAACGAGTGACCGGCGTCTCGACGGGTACGGCCCGACGGCTGCGGGGCGGAACCGGGGGGCGGCCGGTGCGAGGCGGTGCCGTAGCGTGTCGGCCGTGCCCACCACGACCACCCCCGACGCCGCGCCCGTGTGGGCCGTGGTGGTGGCCGCCGGGTCCGGCCAGCGCTTCGGCGGGGCCAAGCAGTACGCCCCGCTGGCCGGTCGGCGGGTGGTCGACTTCTCGATCGACGCCGCCCGCTCGGTGGCCGACGGCGTGGTGCTCGTGGTGGCCGCCGAGGCCGCCGACGACGTGGAACCGGCCGTCGACGCCGTGGTGGTGGGCGGGGCCACCCGCTCCGAGAGCGTGCGCGCCGGCCTGGCCGCGGTGCCCGACGACGCGGTCGTGGTGCTCGTGCACGACGCAGCGCGTCCGGTGGCCGGCCACGGCGTGTTCCGCTCGGTGGTCGACGCCGTCCTGGCCGGCGCCGATGCCGCCGTGCCCGTGGTGCCCGTGGTCGACAGCGTGTGCGACCCCCACGGCCTCCCCGTCGACCGCGACCAGCTCCGCAGCGTGCAGACGCCCCAGGGCTTCGCCGCCGACGCGCTCCGCCGGGTCCACTCGTCGCGCCCCGAGGCCACCGACGACGCCTCCCTCGTGGCCGCCGCCGGAGGTCGGCTGCGGCTGGTGCAGGGCGAGCGCTGGAACCTGAAGATCACCGCGCCCGACGACCTGTGCGTGGCCGAGGCGATCCTGGAGCAGCGCTGATGCGGGTCCGGGTGGGTCAGGGGTTCGACGTGCACCGCTTCGTCGAGGACGTCGAGCGGCCGCTCGTGCTGGGCGGCGTCACCTTCGAGAGCGAGCGCGCCCTCGCCGGCCACAGCGACGCCGACGTGGTGGCCCACGCCTGCGCCGACGCCCTGCTCGGTGCTGCCGGGCTCGGCGACATCGGCCAGCTCTTCCCCGACACCGACCCGGCGTGGGCCGGCGCCGACAGCCTCGAGCTGCTCGCCGAGGCCACCCGCCAGGTCCGCGCCGCCGGCTGGGAGCCGGGCAACGTCGACGCCTCGCTGGTGACCGACCATCCCAAGATCGCGCCGATGCGCGACGAGATGGGGCGGCGCCTCTCGGCCGCGGTGGGCGCCCCGGTCACCGTCAAGGGTCGCCGTGCCGAGGGCCTCGGCGCCCTGGGCCGAGGGGAGGGCGTGGCCTGCTGGGCCGTGGCCGTGGTGACGAGATGATGATGAGGACGACCATGGTGCACGTCGGATCGATCCGGGCCCTCGGCCCTGCGGCTGTCGAGGTGGGGCGATGAGCCCGGCCAAGGGCGGTGGGCGCGGCGCCGGTCGGGGCTCGTCGGGTCCCGGTTCGGGCTCGGGGCGCGGGCGCAGCGCGCCGTCGGGTCGTGGCGGCGCCGCCAAGGCCGGCGCGGCCAAGGGCGGTCCGCCCAAGGGCGGCAAGGGCCGTCCGCCGCGGCCGGGCAAGGGCAACGCGCGCAACGCCAACTCCCTGGTGGCCATGGGGCCGCAGGCCTCCAAGCCGCGCAGCACGGCCAAGAGCGGGCTCGGCGGCGAGCAGGTGGAGGGGCGCCAGGCCGTGCGCGAGCTGCTGCTCGCCAACCGGCGCGACACCCGCGAGATCTGGATGGCCTCGGACCTCGATCCGGCGCCGGTGCTCGACGACATCCGGGAGCTGGCCGCCGAGGCCCGCGTGGTGGTGAAGGTGGTGGGCCGCGGCAAGCTCGACGCCGCGGCGCGCACCGACGCGCCCCAGGGCGTGATCGCCTTCGCCCGTCCGCTGCCCGACGTGGCGCTCGACGACCTGCTCCGATCCCGCCCGGGCACCGGCTCGCCGTTCCTCCTGCTGAGCGACGGCATCACCGACCCGGGCAACCTGGGCGCCCTGCTGCGGTCGGCCGAGTGCGCCGGCGTCACCGGCGTGGTCCTGCCGCAGCACCGTGCCGTGCACATCACCCCCACCGTCACCAAGGCCGCCGCCGGCTCCGTGGAGCACATCTCGATGGCCCTGGTGGGCGGCATGCCGTCAGCCATCCGCCAGCTCCAGGCCGCCGGCGTGCTGGTGGTCGGGCTGGACGAGCGGGCCGAGAAGAGCATCTGGGACCTCTCGATCGGCGATCGCGCCGTCGCCCTGGTGCTCGGGGCCGAGGGACCGGGCCTGTCCCGTCTGGTGCGTGACCGGTGCGACGAGCTCGTCTCGATCCCCATGCGCGGCCGGTTGGCCAGCCTCAACGTGGCCACCGCCGGGGCGCTCGCCTGCTTCGAGGTCGCCCGGGGGCGCTGACCCGGGACCCCATGGCCACGCTGCGCGCCCGCTCCGTCTCGCTCGCGTTCGACGCCGCGCCGGTGCTGGTCGACGTCGACCTGCAGGTGGCGCCCGGGCAGCGCATCGGCGTGGTGGGTCCCAACGGCACCGGCAAGTCGACGCTGCTGCGCGTGCTCGCCGGCCAGCTCGCACCCGATGCCGGATCGGTGGAGGCGGCGCCGCCCACGGCCACCATCGGGCTGCTCCCCCAGGAGCCCGACCGGCGCACCGAGGAGACGGTGACCGAGTTCGTCGCCCGTCGCACCGGGGTGGCCGCCGCCACCGCCGAGCTCGACGCCGCCACCCAGGCCCTGGCCGACGGCGAGGCCGGGGCCGACGACCGCTACGCCGTCGCCCTCGACCGCTGGCTGGGGCTCGGCGGCCCCGACCTTGACGCCCGCATCGGGTCCACCCTGGCCGACCTGGGCCTCGACGGGGCGCTCGCCCACCAGCCCACCGCCACCTTGAGCGGCGGGCAGGCGGCCCGGGTGTCGCTGGCGGCCACGGTGCTGGCCCGCTTCGACGTGTTCCTGCTCGACGAGCCCACCAACGACCTGGACTTCGCCGGGCTCGACCGCCTCGAGCGGTTCCTCCTGGACCTCGATGCCGCCACGGTGGTGGTGAGCCACGACCGGGCGTTCCTCGAGCGGGTGGTCACCCACGTGCTCGAGCTCGACGAGCACGCCCACACGGCCCAGCTCTACGGCGGCGGCTGGAACGCCTACCTGGCCGACCGGGCCACGGCGCGGCGCCACGCCGAGGAGGCCTACGACACCTACCAGGCCAGGCGCAGCGAGCTCACCGAGCGGGCCCGCACCCAGCGCGAGTGGTCGGTGCAGGGCGTGAAGAAGTCGAAGCGATCCGGCGAGACCGACAAGTTCATCCGGTTCAAGAACACCGCCGACTCCGAGAAGGTGGCCCACAAGGCCAAGGCCACCGAGCGGGCGATGGAGCGGCTCGAGAAGGTCGACAAGCCGTGGGAGGGCTGGGAGCTGCGGTTCGAGATCGGTACCGCCGAGCGCAGCGGCGACGTCGTGGCCGATCTGCACGGTGCCGTCGTGGAGCGGGGTGGGTTCCGGTTGGGGCCCGTCGACCTCCACGTTGGCTGGGCCGATCGCGTCGTGCTGACCGGCGAGAACGGGGCGGGCAAGACCACCCTGATCGACCTGGTGCTCGGTCGCGTCGAGCCCACCGCCGGCACCGTGCACCTCGGTCCCGGGGTGGTGGTGGGGGAGCTGTCGCAGCGTCGCGACCGCTTCGCCACCTCGCGCTCCCTGCTCGACGTGGTGCTCGACGCCACCGGCATGCGCCTGGACGAGGCCCGTTCGCTGCTGGCCAAGTTCGGGCTCACCGCCGACCACGTGGGGCGCCCGGCCGAGCGGCTGTCGCCGGGGGAGCGCACCCGGGCCAACCTCGCCCTGTTCATGGCCGAGGGCGTCAACTGCCTCGTGCTCGACGAGCCCACGAACCACCTCGACCTCGTGGCCATCGAGCAGCTCGAGCAGGCGCTCGACCGCTACGTGGGTACCCTGCTGCTCGTCACCCACGACCGCCGCTTCCTCGACCGGGTGGCGGTGACCCGGCGCATCGAGGTGCACGCCGGGCAGGTGCGCGAGCTGGGCTAGGGAGCCCTCCGAGGCGGCCGGTACGGTGGCCGCCATGTCCAACGAGGCCTGGATCCGCTACTTCGGCGCCGGGCGCATCCTCGGCCCGGTGGTGGCGGCCATCGGTGTCGTCTCCGGCCAGATCGCCCTGGTGGCCATCGGCCTGTCGGTGCTGCTGATCGCCGTGGGCATGCGCCGCCGCTACGTCGAGCTGGCCCGCGAGGAGGCGGAGGGCGGGAACGGACGCTGAGGGCGGCCCGTAGCATCGGCGCCATGGTCACCGGCGTCCTCCCCGATCCCGCTCCCGTCGACCCCGACGGCGGTCCGCTCACCGATCCGCAGGCCGTGGTGGAGGCCTTCCTCCACGCCCTCGCCGCCTCCGACGTCGAGGGCGCCGCCGCCCTGCTGGCCGACGACGTCCGCTACGTCAACGTCGGGCTGCCGACGGTTCGCGGGCGAGCCCGCGTCGCCAAGGTGCTCGGGGGCCTGGCCAAGCCGAGCACGAGCTTCGAGGTGTACCTGCACGCCATCTCTGCCGACGGCCCGGTGGTGCTCACCGAGCGCACCGACGTGCTGGTGTTCGGGTCGCTGCGCGCCCAGTTCTGGGTGTGCGGGCGCTTCGACGTGCGCGACGGCAGGATCGAGCTCTGGCGCGACGCGTTCGACTTCGTCGACATCACGCGGGCGTTCCTGCGGGGCCTGGCGGGGATGGTGCTGCCCGGCGTCCGGCCCCCGGCGCCTTCCAGCGCCGACGATCCGCCCGGTCGCTGACGGCGGCTCGGCGCGCCGCGGCTGAGCGGCTCAGCGACCGTCGGCGGGGAGCGGCACGGTCCGCCCGGCGAGCCAGTCGTCGAGGCGCAGGCGGTGTCGACCGGCCATCTCGAGCGGGAGGTCCTCGGGGCGGAACCAGCCCCAGTCGCTCACCTCGTCGCCGTCGGGCGTCGCCTCGGTGGCGTCGGTGGTGGCGGCGTAGCAGGTGATGAGCAGGCTCTCGCCCCGGGAGCTCTGCTCGAGGTACATGCCGACGAGGCCGGTGAGCACCACGTCGACCCCGAGCTCCTCACGGGCCTCGCGCACGGCGGCATCGGCGGGGTGCTCGCCTCGCTCCACGAACCCACCGGGCACCTCCCACATCCCGGCGAAGGGCTCGTGGGCGCGCCGGCCGAGCAGGACGAGGCCGTCCCGCTCGATGACCGCGGCGGCGCACGGCGCGTTGCGGATCAGCCGCCAGCGCGGGCCGTGCTCCGGGCAGGTGGGCGCCACGCCGGCGAGCGGGTCGCCGTCGTCGGCCGGTCGCCCGCACTGGTCGCAGAACCACATGCGGTCGACGGTACCGGGAGCGGCTCGGTGCACCGCCGTCGGTAGGTTGGGCCCCATGGCCCGGGGACGCACGCGCTCGCTGCTGGTGCGCAAGCTGGTCGACGGCGAGGGCGGTCGCTCGCCGGACCACGTGATCGTGGAGGAGCCGCTCGAGATCCGCCTCGACGGCACGCGCGTGGCCACCACCATGCGCACGCCGGGGCACGACTACGAGCTGGCCGTGGGCTTCTGCCACACCGACGGACTCCTGGCGGGGGCCACGGTGCAGCAGGTGCGCTACTGCGCCACCGGTTCTGCGGCGGCCACCGGCTTCAACGTGGTGACGGTGGAGACCGGCGGCGTGGCCCCGACGCCCACGCCGCGGCTGGGGACCACCATGTCGTCGTGCGGGTGGTGCGGGACCGACGAGGTCGAGGCGGTGGCCGATCGGCTGACCCCGCTGGCCGACCGCGTGGCGTTCCCGGCCGACGTGCTGGCCGACGTGCCCGAGCGGGTGCGCGCCGCGCAGGAGCTGTTCGACGCCACCGGCGGGGTGCACGCCGCCGCCGCGTTCGACGTGACCGGCGAGGTGCGGGTGGTGCGCGAGGACATCGGCCGGCACAACGCCGTCGACAAGGTGGTGGGCCGGCTGCTGCTCGACGGCGCCCTCCCCGCGCCCGACCTGGCGCTGTTCGTGAGCGGGCGGACCAGCTTCGAGATCGTGGCCAAGGCGTGGGCCGCCGGGTTCTCCGCCGTGGTGGCGGTGAGCGCGCCGTCGTCGCTGGCCATCGACGCCGCCACCCGAGCCGGCATCGCCCTGGCCGGCTTCGCCCGCCCCGGCCGCCTCAACCTCTACACCCCCTGACCGAACGTGCGGTACCCAGCCCGCGTTCCTGTCGATCTCGCGCGTGAAGTTCGCCGCTCACCCCCATGCGAATGTGCGGTACCCAGGCCGCGTTCCTGTCGATTCCGCGCGTGAGGTTCAGGACGGTGCGAGCGGCACGAGCTTGGCGGGCGACCAGTCGTAGGCGTCGTCGCCGGTGATGACGCGCAGGGCCGTCTCCCGGTCGAGCGCCTCGGCCACGGAGCAGTCGGCGTCGAGGATCACGAACCGGTCGAACCCGCGCAGGAACCAGCGGTCGTGGGTCACCGCCAGCACGGTGCCCGTGAACCCGTCGAGCGCGGCCTCGAGGGCCTCGGCCGACCCGAGGTCGAGGTTGTCGGTGGGCTCGTCGAGCAGCAGCAGGTTGACGCCCGACAGCTCCAGGTCGAGCACCTGGAGGCGGGCTCGCTGGCCGCCCGAGAGGGTCTCGACCTCTCGTCGCGCCGCGTCGGCCAGCCCGTAGCGACCGAGCGCGGCGAGCGCCGGCTGCTCGGCGAGGTCGTGGTCGCCGACGATGGCGAGCGGGGTGCGCCCGGCGAAGCGCGGGACGTCGTCGGTCTGGTGGAACAGGCCCGGCTGCACCCGGGCCCCGAGCCGGAACGAGCCCTCGTGCTCGACGGTGGGATCGCCGCCGAGCAGCCGCAGGAGGTGCGACTTGCCGGTGCCGTTGGGGCCGAGGATCGCCACGCGGTCGCCGAGGTGGACCTCGAGGTCGAACGGATCGGTGAGCCCGGACAGCTCCAGGGCCTCGCACCGCAGCGCCACCTTGCCGCTGCTCGCGCCGTCGAGCCTCATGCGCACGGTCCGCTCGGCCGGTGGTGGTGGCGGCGGACCGGCGGCGACGAACCGCTCCCACCGGCTCTCGGCGGCGTTGGCCTTGGCGGCGTTGCCGTCGCTGATCGACGCCCGCTGCTTGAGCTCCTTGAAGTAGCGGAACAGTCGCCGCTCCTCGTCCTTCCAGCGGGCCAGGGCGTCGCCGAGGGCCTCGTTGCGGGCCCGGCGCGCGTCGTCGTAGGTGGCCCAGCTCCCCGGATGGGTCCAGGCGCCGCTCCCCTCGACGGTGACCACCGCGTCGGCCGCAGCCGCCAGGAGCTCGCGGTCGTGGCTGACGAGGAGCACGGTCTTCGGGGTCTCGGCCAGGCGTCGCTCGAGCCAGCGCTTGGCCGGGATGTCGAGGAAGTTGTCGGGCTCGTCGAGCAGCAGGACCTCCGCATCCGACGCCAGCAGCGACTCCAGGACCAGCCGCTTGCGCTCCCCGCCGGAGAGTTGGGAGACCGGCCGCTCGGCCACGTCGGCCAGGCCGCGACCGAGGACCGACGTGCAGCACGCATCCCATCGGCTCTCCTGGTCGTACCCGCCGACCTCGGCCCAGTCGATGTGCGCGGTGGCCAGCGCCATCCCGGTGGTGTCGGAGGGCGACGCAGCGTTCTCGGACTCGGCGCGCGCCAAGGCCAGGCCAGCATCTCGCACGTCGGTGGGCGCGAAGCGCACCAGCAGCTCGCGCACCGTGGTGGTGGCCTCCTCGCCCGTCCCGATCGACTGCGGCATGAGGGCGACGACGGCGTCGGTGCTCGTCGAGCCCTCCAGGAGCGGCAGCTCGCCGGCGACGCAGCGGAGGAGCGTCGACTTCCCGACGCCGTTCGCTCCCACGAGCGCGGCGTGCTGGCCGGAGCGGACCTTGAACGAGACGTCGCTGAACAGGGTGGCGCCACCAGGGTGCGCGTAGGCCGCGCCGGACACGTTCACCACGGCCATGGCGCCATCCTCGCCCATCGCGATCGATCGAAGAGGTCGATTTCCGTCGTCGAACTTCACGCGCGAGATCGACGCGAACGCGGCCTGGGTACCGCACGTTCGACGAGGGGGTGGGGCGAAGAGGTCGGTTCGTGGCGGTGAACTCCACGCGCGGAAGCGACAGGAACGCGGGCTGGGCACCGCACATTCGGGGGATGGGTCGCTAGAACGGGGGGATGCCGACGGGGCCCCCCACCGCTGACCACGACGAGGCCGACCTGCGGGTCTCCGAGCCCAAGCGCTCGGCAGCGGGCGTGCCCGGGGTGGTGGCGTCGCTGCGCCACGCCCGCGCCCAGCTCGGTCCGGCGCGCGCCGCCCGCACGCTGCTCGCCGTCAACCAGCCCCAGGGGTTCGACTGCCCCGGCTGCGCCTGGCCCGACCCGGGGCCCACCGCCCACCTCGAGTTCTGCGAGAACGGGGCCAAGGCCGTGGCCGAGGAGGCCACGCTCCGGCGGGTGACCCCCGAGTTCTTCGCCGAGCACCCCGTGTCGGAGCTGGCCCTTCGCACCGACCACTGGCTGGGCCAGCAAGGCCGCCTCACCCACCCCATGCTCCGCCCCGCCGGCGAGGACCACTACCGCCCGGTGAGCTGGGACGAGGCGTTCGACGTGGTGGCCGCGGAGCTGGCCCGCACCGCGCACCCCGATCGGGCCGTCTTCTACACGTCGGGGCGCACCAGCAACGAGGCCGCGTTCCTGTACCAGCTGCTCGTGCGTCGGTTCGGCACCAACAACCTGCCGGACTGCTCCAACATGTGCCACGAGTCGAGCGGCGTGGCCCTCACCCAGACCATCGGCATCGGCAAGGGCAGCGTCACCCTCGACGACGTCCACGAGGCCGAGCTCGTCGTGGTGGTGGGCCAGAACCCGGGCACCAACCACCCGCGCATGCTGGCCGCGCTCGAGCAGGCCAAGGCCGGCGGGGCCGTGGTGGTGGCGATCAACCCCCTCCACGAGGCCGGCCTGCAGCGGTTCAAGAACCCGAAGCGACCCCGTGGGGTGATCGGCTCGGGGACCGCCCTCGCCGACGAGTACCTCCAGATCAAGGTGGGCGCCGACCTCGCCCTCTTCCAGTACCTGAACCGGCGCCTCGTGGAGCTCGACGACGAGCGGGGCGACGTGCTGGATCGGGCGTTCCTGGCCGAGTCGTGCGAGGGGGCCGACGAGCTCGTAGCCCACCTGCGCACCCTCGATCCCGACGAGCTGCTGGCCGCCACCGGCCTGGCGCGCGCCGACGTGGAGCGGGTGGCCGAGCTGCTGGCCACCCGGAGCCGCATCGTCGTCTGCTGGGCGATGGGCATCACCCAGCACCGCCAGGCGGTGCCCACCATCCGCGAGATCGTCAACACGCTCCTGCTGCGCGGCAGCATCGGCCGTCCCGGCGCCGGCGCCTGCCCGGTGCGAGGCCACAGCAACGTGCAGGGCGACCGCACCATGGGCATCTACGAGAAGCCGGCCGAGGGGTTCCTGAAGCCGATCGACCAGCGGTACCAGTTCCATGCGCCGCGCGCGCACGGCTACGACGTGGTGGATTGCATCGGCGCCATGCGCGATGGTCACGCGAAAGTGTTCGTGGCACTGGGCGGCAACTTCATCAGCGCCACGCCGGATAGCGAGATCACGGCGAAGGCCATCATGAACTGTGGCCTCACGGTGCAGATCAGCACCAAGCTCAGCCGCAGCCATGTGATCACCGGCGAGGAGGCCATCATCCTGCCCTGCCTCGGCCGCAGCGAGCGCGACATGCCCCACACGCTGGATGGCTCCGAAGTGGATGGCGGAAGGCCGCAGTTCGTTACGGTGGAGGACAGCATGAGCGTGGTGCATCGCTCGCAGGGATCGCGCCCGCCCGCTTCGCCGCATCTGCGCAGCGAGCCGTGGATCGTATGCGGCATGGCGGCGGCTGCATTGCCCGAGCATCCAACGCTCCGCTGGCACGCATGGGCGTGCGATCATGATCGGATCCGCGACGAGATCGAAGCCGTTATCCCCGGGTTCAGCGACTTCAACAAGCGCGTGCGTACGCCCGATGGCTTCGTGCTGCCCAACGGCGCGCGCGATGGAGCGAACTTCACCACCGGCAATGGGAAGGCGCGTTTCAGCGTGGATCCGGCACCCGAATGGGCCGTGCCACAGGGCTCGTTCCTGCTGATGACCATCCGCACGCACGACCAGTTCAATACCACCGTTTATGGCCTCGACGATCACTACCGGGGCATCCATGGCGAACGCCGCGCAGTGCTGATGCACGCCGACGACATGCAGGCCCTCGGCCTCGTGGAGCGCCAGCGCGTGGACCTCGTGAGCAGCTACGACCGCGAGCGCGTGGCCACCGATTTCTTCGTGCTGCCATACGGGATCGCGCGCGGCTGCGTGGCCACGTACTTCCCCGAAGCCAACGTGCTGGTGCCGCTGCATCTGAAGGCCGAGAAGAGCGGCACACCGGCCAGCAAGAGCGTACTGGTATCGCTGCGAAAGCGTTGAGCGGCCTATGAAGCTGTTCGCAATTCCCTTGGAACCGCAGGCGGGGCTATGGACCGGAAGAGGGTCAAGGTAGTTGTCAGGGGCCAGTTGTCAGGCTCCTTGGTGGTAGACCTCACCTCTAACCCCTCTCCTCGCCTACGCTGAAGCTGCGGCGAGCAAGGCAGGGAGAGGGGGGACCTGACTCATTGGTGGTACGCCTTGACGGGAAAGCTCCAAGCGCGAAATTTCAAGCTTCAAGGCTTATGAGCTTGAAGCTTTGAGCTTGTGACTTGAGCCTTGGAACTTGAAGCTTGATGGACTATGCGGAGCGTCCATGCAGAAGCTACGGAGACAGGCATTCACTGACAACTGCCTTCTGACAACCGACAACTATCCCACCGCCCCTACGGTGCGTCAGGGAACACCTGTATCGTCACCTGCTTCTCCACCATGTCGCTGAAGGTGCCCATATAGCGGGTGCTGCGCACGATGTGGTTGTCGATCCAGTGGTAGTTACCACCGCGCGGCTTGCCGAAGAGGATGCCGTGGTATTTGAAGCCATGCTTGTTCAGCCACGCTTCCGTCACTGCGCGGTGCGCCTCGGTGCGCGAGGTGAAGAAGGTGATGATGTGGCCTTGGTCGTACCAGCGGTTGCACGTCTCCAACGCGCCGTCGAAAATGGCGGCATCCACCATGCGCTCCGGTTCCTCGTTGGGGATGTCCTCGCAGACGGTGCCGTCGATGTCGATCAGGTAGTTCTTCACGTCATCGGGCAGTCCGGGGCTGGCCTTCTTGCCGTCAACGTAGAGGTCGTGCAGTTCAGTGGACATGGTGGGCTAAAGCTACTGAAGCGGCAACGAAGAAGCGGTCAATGCGCAGCTGAAGAGTGCGAGAGTACAAGGGTGCGAGCCCGCTTGCTGCGCCTCCGCATAGCTTCAGCGGAGCGAGGCCGGACGCGCAGGGGTGAATGCACGCGTGCATCGCACTCTTGCACTTTCGCACCCTCTCACTCTTCACCGGGATCCACCTTCTTCTTCCTGCGCTGTGCCTTGCGCTTCTTGTTGGGCACCACCTTTTCGCGGAAGCGCCCATCCAGCGCACCGGCGGCCTTCTGCGCTTCGCGCTTGGCTGCGCGCTCGATCGCATCCAGCTCCTTCTTCGTGATGGCCTTTTTCCTCGGCATGGTGTTACTGTTCATCCGCCTGTTGCAGCGCAGCCGCCCGCATGGCACGGGCCTTCTCCACGCCAAGGTAGCGTTCCACGCCGGCGTGCGCGAGGTAGATCAACGGCGTTGCCAGCAGGGCCACGGTGAGCTTGTACGCATAAGCCGCCAGCACCAGCGCCGTGGCCAATGGGAACGACATGTCGCGCAGCACCCAGAAGGCGAGGTAGGTCACCACCACGCTGTCGATCAGCTGGCTCACGAGCGTGCTGCCGGTGGCGCGCAGCCAGATCCTCTTATCGCCGGTCACGCGTTTGATGCGGCGGAACACAAAGGCATCCACGAGCTGGCCGATGATGAAGGCCGTGATGCTGCCGATGATGATGTTCATGCCCTGCCCGAAGATGTTTGCGAAGGCCGCCTGCATATCGGGCACACCCGATGATGCGCCGCTGCCGATCCACCAGCCCCGGTCCGGCGGCATGCCGATGGCGAAGTACATCACCACGAAGGCGAACGCGATGATCGCCGCCGTGAGGATCGTGAGGAAGCGTACGCCGCGCACACCGTAATAGTCGTTGATCACATCGGTGAGGATGAAGACCAGCGGCCACGGTAGCACGCCCACGCTCAGCACGAACGAGAGGTGCGGTTGCCCCAGCAGGGTGAAGTCCGCCTTCGGAAGGCCCAGCGCCGTTTCCAGTTGGAAGAGCTTCACGCCGATCATCTCCGCGAGCAGTGCATTGGCGATGAAGAAGCCCGCGAGCACCGCGAAGAGGCGGTTGGCTTTGTCGGCGAGCAGGGCGTGTACCATCGCTGAAAAATAGGTGTGCGCGCGGTTCAGATGAAGCGTTGCACCACATCGCCGACTTCCACCATGCCGCTGGTGGAGCCGATGGCGTTCATCCCGAAATCGATCTTCACCGGGCCGCCACCGGCGCGCTTTCGGAAGTTCGCCAATGTGCGCAGGGGTTCCTTCCCGCGTTGCCCGGTGTGCTGGTCGGTGGTGGTGATCACGCACCGCGCGCAGGGCTTCACCAGATCGAAGTACGCTGCGCCGATGGTGATCCGTTCCCAACCATCCTCTTGGAAAGGTGTTCCCCCGGCGATCACAAGGCTGGGCCGGAAGCGGTCCATCGGCACGCGCAGTGCCCTGCCGATGCGCTCGTTCAGGTCGTGCAGCGATGCCTGCGAAACGATCAGGTACGGGAAGGCATCGCTCAGCGAAGTGGTGGCTGTGGCGTAGCGCGTATCCGTGGGCCGTTCGCTGGTGTCGGGCATGAACACGAGGGCCACAGCCGTGCCGAGCCTTTCGCTGAACCATGTGCCGTATGCTTCCGCAGCGGTCATCACCTGTACCACATCATCCCACACGGCCGCCGTGCGTGTTCCGCCGTTCGTCAGGGTCCAAGGGAGGTCCAGCGTTCCACCATCGCGCAGGTCCGTTACGCGGAAGCCATCGGCCATTGGTGCGGTATGCAGGCAGGCCATCTGCGGCAATTCACGTTGCGAGAGGAACCGCCCATGCTCATCCACCAGCATCCAGCGCCGGTCATGCTCCAGCCCGCGATCGGTCAACCGCGCATGCGCCACGGAAAAACCGCCGAGCGATTTCACCGGATACACATGGATGGAGGCGAGGCTGAGGCTCATAGGCGTGGTGGCATCGGCCGTGGATGTCGGCATTACTGGTGCCGGAAGATACGGGCCGATCAAGCCATCGGAACGCTCAGCATCACATCGGACACGTGCGCCACGAAGGCTTCACGCCATCCAGAAAAGGATCCCCAGCCCGCCAAGGGCGATCCCCAGCAACAGTCCGAGCCTGCGTTCCTTCAGAAAGGTGACCATGACGGCGTTCAGACGGAGGCCACGCTTCGGGTCACACGTTCGCGGGTGACAATGCGTTGTTCATCAAGTGCGGCCCGTCGCCGATCACCTCCTCCCCACGCAGCTACTTTCGCCGCATGCTTCGCCCGCACCTCTCCGGTCCGCTCTTCTCGGCTCTTCTTGTGCTGGTCGTATCCGCCGCTTGCGGGCAGGGCGCGCAACCCTTTGTGGACTATTGGGATGCGAAGGCCAAGGTGAAGCGCAGCGAGGGTCTCATGGTGAACGGCCGTGAGTGGGGCGAGTGGAAGTTCTACGACCGCGAAGGCCGCCTGATGGAGCAGGCCGAGTTCAAGAGCGGCGAACGCGATGGGCACGTGCGCATCTTCTACCCGAACGGCATCGCGCAGCACGATGGCTGGTTCAAGCGTGGTGTGGAGGACAGCCTGCGTGTATCGCGCTACGCCGATGGCGGCATCATGGAACGTGGCAGCTACAAGCTGGGCAAGAAGATCGGCGAATGGCGCTACTACAACCCCGACAGCGTGCCGTTGCTCGTAGAACTACACAGCGATAGCATGGTGCTCATCCGCGAAGCGTGGGACCGTGCAGGGAAGCGTACCGTCACCGATGGCAACGGCACCCTGCGCAGCTACTTCGCCAGCGGCACCGTGTTGGACGAAAGCGCGATCAAGGGCGGTTTGAAGGACGGTCCCTACGCCGAATTCTATCCGGCGGGCAACAAGAAGGCCGAAGGCGCCTATCGCCGTGGCCTGAAGCACGGCCCTTGGTCCTATTGGTACTCCGATAATAAGCTGGAGAAGAAGGATGCCTTCGTGGATGGCAGGCTGGATGGTCATTACCAGCTCTGGTTCCGCAGCGGCCAGCTCAACGTGGAGGGTTGGCACAAGGCCGGGGCCAAGGACAGTGTGTGGACGTGGTACACCACCTTGGGCAAGAAGGATCAGGAAGGCCCGTTCGAGGCGGGGCTGCGGCAGGGCGTGTGGAAGTACTGGTACCCCAATGCGCAGTTGAGTTCCACCGGAGCGTTCGCCGCCGACAAGGAGGAAGGCGAATGGGTCTACTTCTACGAAACAGGCCAGTTCTGGAAGAAGGGGACCTTTAAGGCAGGGGTGAAAGACGGCACGTGGACCACGTGGTACGAGAACGGACAGAAATTGCAGGAAGGTCCGTACGTGAACGGGAAGGAGGAAGGCGAATGGCACAGTTGGTTCGAGACCGGCGTGGAGAAGACCATCGGCACCTTCAAGCAGGGCATGATGAACGGCCTGTGGCGCGGCTTCTTCCCCGATGGTCAGCCCGATTTCGAGGGCAATTACAAGGATGACCTGAAGCACGGCGCGTGGAAGCTCTACACCGAAAGCCCGCCGGGAAAAAGTATCGGTGGGCGCGTGAAAGAACAGGGCAGCTATGCCGAAGGGAAGAAGAGCGGCCGCTGGGTCACCTACAACATCCACGGCATCGCGGTGGCCGAAGGCAGCTACGCCCAAGGCACGCCCACCGGCCAGTGGACCTACTTCGATGATGCCGGCGTGAAACTGCGCGAGCAGGGCCTTCTCAACGGCGATCCCCATGGCCCCTGCACCGTGTACGACCAGCGCGGCCGCGTGATCCAGAAAATGAGCTACCGCAACGGCAAGCTGCACGGCACCTTCACCATCTACGGCACCGATGGCCGCCCCGTGAAAACCACCGAATATGAGGATGGTCAGGTGAAGAAAGCCGCACCGCCCGCGCCGGGGAAAGTGAAGGGCGGGTCCGTGCCGGGCATGCGATAGGGGGCCGAACAGGTCGGCATCGCCGGTCCGCCGCAAATGCCTACATTTGCCCCGCAAGTCGGCGGAAGAGGGAAGAGGGGACCGCCCCTCTTTTTTGTTCCTGTAGGTAGCGTAAGTCGGTCATGGTCAGCGTGGAACAGGTCCGTAACAGCGTGGAGAAGCACCTCCAAGGCACCACCCATTTCTTGGTGGCGGTGGAGGTGCGCCCGGGCAACAAGGTGGTGGTGGAGGTCGATAACGACCGGGCCATCACCCTGCAGGAACTGGCCGACCTGAACCGTGCCGTGCGCGACGAACTGGGCGGATCCGCCGACGACTGCGAGTTCCAGTTCAGCAGCCCCGGCGTGGGCCGTCCCTTCAAGGTGGACCGCCAGTACCAGAAGCACACCGGCCGCCTCGTGCTGGTGGATCTCGTGGACGGCCGCACCCTCGAAGGCGCATTGGAGCACTACGATGGTGACACCCTCGGCCTGCGCATCCAGCACCCGAGCAAGGTGAAGGGCCGTCTACCGAAACTGGATGATGAGGTGACCAGCATTCCCGTCACCGGCATCCGGAACACCAAAGCAAGCATCACTTTCAACTGACCGTGCAATGGCCACAGTGAATCTCATAGAGTCCTTCGGCGAGTTCAAGGACATGAAGAACATCGACCGCGTCACCATGATGGGCATCTTGGAGGATGTCTTCCGTGGCGTGGTGAAGAAACGCTTCGGAGAAGAGGCCAAGGTGGATATCATCATCAACCCGGACAAGGGCGACCTCGAAGTATGGCTGAACCGCATCATCGTGGAAGACGGCTTCAGCGAGGACGACAACCTTGACATCGAACTGAGCGAGGCCCGCAAGATCGAGCCCGACTTCGAGGTGGGCGAGGAGGTGAGCCAGGAGGTGAAGATCGAGGACTTCGGCCGCCGCAACATCCTTTCGCTGAAGCAGAACCTCCAGAGCCGCATCATGGAACTGGAGAAGGACCACCTGTACAAGAAGTACGCGGAGCGGGTGGGCGAGATCATCACCGGCGAGGTGTACCAGATCTGGAAGCGCGAGACCCTGATCCTCGACGATGAGGGCAACGAGCTGATCATGCCCAAGGACCAGCAGATCAAGACCGATTTCTTCAAGAAGGGCGATACCGTGCGCGCCGTGGTGTGGAAGGTGGAGATGCGCAACAACACGCCCGTGGTCATCCTCAGCCGCACCGCGCCGGAGTTCCTCGAAAAGCTGTTCGAGCAGGAGGTGCCCGAAGTGGCCGATGGCCTCATCACCATCAAGCGCATCGTGCGCGAGCCCGGCGAGCGCGCCAAGGTGGCGGTGGAGAGCTACGATGACCGCATCGACCCGGTGGGCGCCTGCGTGGGCATGAAGGGCAGCCGCATCCATGGCATCGTGCGCGAGCTGCGGAACGAGAATATCGACATCATCAACTTCACCAACAACGAACAGCTGCTCATCCAGCGCGCCCTCAGTCCCGCCAAGGTGGGTGACATCAAGCTGGATCAGGAGCACAAGCGCGCCGAGGTGTACATGAAGCCCGATCAGGTGGCGCTCGCCATCGGCAAGGGCGGCCACAACATCAAGCTGGCGGGCAAGCTGTCTGGTTTCGACATCGACGTGTACCGAGAGACCGACGAAGTGACCGACGACGTGGCGCTGGACGATTTCGCCGACGAGATCGACGAGTGGATCATCGACGAGTTCAAGAAGATCGGCTGCGACACCGCGCGCAACGTGCTGGACCTGTCCGTGGAGGAACTGGTCAAGCGCACCGATCTGGAAGAAGAGACCATCGACGAAGTGCGCCGCATTTTGAAGAAGGAATTGGAGGGGTGATGCGCAGCATCACCCCGTAGGGGTCGGACATGTCCGACCCCATATCGGGCAGGGGGTCGACCATGGTCGACCCGGTATTTAGGAACAGCGGTTTTCGGACCGCCAGGCATTTACGGCGATGCACGCATCGCCCCGCATTTTGGAAGAACGAACCGCGATCCCGCGATCGCAACAGGAAAGGAAAGAACGCCAACAGCGTAGTGTATGAGCGAAACGACCGATAAGGGATTGCGTCTGAGCAAGGTGGCCCGGGAATTCAACCAAGGGTTGCACACCGTTGTGGAGTTCCTTGAGAAGAAGGGGCACAAGGTGGAGAGCAACCCCAACACCAAGATCGCCACCGATCTGTACGAACTGCTGCAACAGGAGTTCGGCACGGACAAGGCGATCAAGGAGCAGAGCAAGGCCACCGTGCAGCAGCGCCAGGAGCGGGAGACCATCGCACTGGCGAGCGCCCCCGTTGCCAAGGAAGCGCCCAAGCGCAAGGAGGAGCCTGCCGCCCCCGCGCCTCCGCCGCCCCCCGTGGTGAAGGCGGAACCCGTCCCGTCGGAAGCGCCGCCACCCGCACCCGCGCCTACAGCGGGCGAACCCGAGGTGATCAAGGCCCGCGCCGAAAAGGCCGTGGGGCCGAAGACCGTGGGTAGGATCGATCTTGGCGCGCCGAAGAAGGCGGCGAAGAAAGCCGCCGAGGCAGCGCCGAAGCCCGCACCCGTGGAGCCGCCGCCCGCACCCGAGCCGGTGTCCGAGAAGCCTGCCGAGTTCCCTGTCCCTGCCGCGTCCACCGCGCCGGAAGCCCCTGCCACACCCGCTGCTGCCACCCCCGCCGAGCCGGAGACCATCCGCGTGAACGTGCAGAAGCTCGCGGGCCTCAAGACCCTCGGCAAGATCGAGCTGCCGGTGGAGAAGGAGCGCAAACCCAGCGAGCGCCCCGGAGCCGCTGGCGAGCGTGGCCGCCGCAAGCGCATCGTGAAGCCCGGCCCCGTGAACGTGGACCGCGCCGTGCAGCAGGAGCAGCGCAACGCACCGCCCTCCGGCCGCCCCGGCGAGCTGGACGAGAACGCCGTGAAGCGGAAGGTGAGCGAGACCCTCGCGCGCCTCACCGGCGGAAAGAGCAAGGGCGCCAAATTGCGCCGCGAGAAGCGCGACCAGCGCGGCCGCCGCTACGAGGAGGAACAGGCCGCCCGCGAACTGGCCGGCAAGACCATCAAGGTCACCGAGTTCGTCACCGCCAGCGAACTGGCCAGCATGATGAGCGTGCCCGTCACCGACATCATCAAGGCCTGCTTCGCATTGGGCATGATGGTGAGCATCAACCAGCGCCTCGATGCCGAGACGCTCGCGGTGATCGCCGAGGAGTACGACTTCAAGGTGGAGTTCGTCGGTGCCGACGTGCAGCAGGACATCCCGCAGGAGGAGGACCTGGCCGAGCGCATCGTCGCCCGCCCGCCCATCGTCACCGTCATGGGTCACGTGGACCACGGCAAGACCTCCCTGCTCGACCACATCCGCAAAGCCAACGTCATCGCCGGTGAGGCCGGTGGCATCACCCAGCACATCGGCGCGTACAGCGTGAAGCTGGAGAGCGGCAAGAAGATCACCTTCCTCGATACGCCGGGCCACGAAGCCTTCACCGCCATGCGTGCCCGTGGCGCGCAGGTCACCGACATCGCCATCATCGTCATCGCCGCCGACGACAGCGTGATGCCTCAAACGCGCGAGGCCATCAACCATGCGCAGGCCGCCGGCGTGCCCATGGTGTTCGCCTTCAACAAGATCGACAAGGAGGGCGCCAACCCCGACAAGATCCGCGAAGAGCTTTCGCAGATGAACATCCTCGTGGAGGAATGGGGCGGCAAGTTCCAGACGCAGGAGATCAGCGCCAAGAAAGGCATCGGCGTGGACCAGCTGCTGGAGAAGGTGCTGCTCGAGTCGGAGATGCTCGACCTCAAGGCCGACCCCGGCAAGCGCGCCCACGGCGTGGTGATCGAAAGCACCTTGGAGCAGGGCCGCGGTTACGTCACCACCCTGCTCGTTGATGCAGGCACGCTGCGCAAAGGCGACGTGATCCTCGCAGGCCAGTACAGCGGCCGCGTGCGGAACATGTTCAACGAACGGGGTGCCAGTGTGGGCGAGGCTCCGCCTTCAACACCGGTCTCCATCCTCGGCCTCGATGGTGCGCCCAACGCGGGCGATACCTTCCAAGTGTTCGAGGACGAGCGCGACGCACGCGCCATCGCCACGCGCCGCCAGCAGTTGCAGCGCGAACAGGGCATCCGCACGCACAAGCACATCACGCTGGACGAGATCGGCCGCCGCCTCGCGATCGGCGACTTCAAGGAGCTCAACCTCATCGTCAAGGGCGACGTGGACGGCTCCGTGGAAGCCCTCACCGATTCGCTGCTGAAGCTGAGCACCGAGCAGATCAAGGTGAACGTGATCCACCGTGCGGTGGGTCCCATCGCCGAGAGCGACGTGCTGCTCGCCACCGCGTCCAACGCCATCATCGTCGGCTTCCAAGTGCGGCCCACCGTGGGCGCGCGCAAGCTGGCCGAGCAGGAAGAGATCGAGATCCGCCTCTATTCGATCATCTACGACGCGATCGAAGAGCTCAAACAGGCCATGGAGGGCATGCTCGCCCCCAAGGAGGAGGAGAACGTGACCGGCACGGCCGAAGTGCGCGAAACGTTCCGCATCAGCAAGGTGGGCACCGTGGCGGGCTGCTATGTGCTGGACGGGAAGATCACCCGCAACAGCCGCATTCGCCTGATCCGCGACAGCATCGTGGTTTACACCGGCGAACTCAGCGACCTCAAACGGTTCAAGGACGACGTGAAGGAAGTGCGCTCGAACTTCGAATGCGGTCTGACCCTTCGCAACTTCAACGATATCCAGGAAGGCGACCAGCTCGAGGTCTTCGAGATTCGCGAAGTGGCGAGGTCACTCTAAGCGATGCCGAAGGAGTTTTCCCGCAGCCAGCGCGTCGCCGAACAGATCCGGCGCGAGCTGGCCGAGTTGATCCGGCTGGAGCTGAAGGATCCGAGGGTGGGTATGGTTTCGATCACCGAAGTTCAGGTGACTCCCGACTACGCCCACGCAAAGGTTTTCTTCAGTTCGATGAGCGGAGAAGAGGGCCTGCCCGAAGTCGTCGCGGGGCTGCAACGATCGAGTGGTTTTCTGAGACGCGAGCTTGGCAAGCGAATTCGCATCCATACCCTGCCGCAACTGCACTTCGAGTACGACAAGTCGATCGAACAGGGTGCCAGACTGACGCGCCTGATCGACGAAGCGGTACGCTCCGATCATCACGACGACGAGGCCTGAGCGGCGCCATGAATCAGCGACGCCGGCCGCCGCGCCGGCTTGTGAATGGCGTGCTCATGCTCGACAAACCCTTTGGTATGTCGTCCAACGATGCGTTGCAGAAAGCACGACGCCTCTTGAACGCTGCAAAGGCTGGGCATACGGGTACGCTTGATCCGATGGCAACAGGTTTGCTGCCGTTGACCTTCGGTGAAGCGACCAAATTTTCACAGACGTTGCTTGATGCG
>JAHBSN010000219.1 GCA_019639095.1 Actinomycetota bacterium | reverse complement strand
CCGGTGCGGTCCTGCGCGACCTCGGCCCGATGCGGGCGGCCCGCCGCCAGGGCCTGCTCGACCTGGACCTGCGGGACCGGCGCTTCGGCTGGCCCCTCGAGATGGTGCTGCGCGCCGCCGACGCCGGGTGGCGGATCGAGGAGGTGGGCGTGCCGTACCGGCCGCGCGAGGGCCGGTCGAAGGTGACCGGCACGGTGCGCGGCACCGCCCGGGCCGTGCGCGACATGGGGGCGCTCCTGCGCGAGCGCTGAACCGCCGGCGTTGACCCCGCGCGCCGCGCCGGGGCGGGGCCCGCGAGCGCGCACCGTCACCCCTGGAGCGGCAGGCGGATGGTGAACCGGCAGCCGACGTCGGTGTTGGCCACGTCGATCGCCCCCTGGTGCGCCTCCACCAAGCCCCGGGCGATGGCCAGGCCGAAGCCGCCCCCGCCGTCGCCGGGGGTCCGGGCGGCGTCGCCCCGGAACGCCAGGTCGAAGACGCGGTCGATCTCGTGGGTGGGGATGCCGCCGCAGCCGTCGCGCACGGAGAGGACGGCGTGGTCGCCGTCGGTGCCCGCCTCCACCCGCACCTGGCCGCCGCGGGGCGTGTTGCGGATGGCGTTGTCGAGCAGGTTGTGGATGACGCGAGCGAGGTCGGGCACCGACGCCGCCACCTCCGGCGCCGGGTCGGTGAGCTCGCCCTCGAGCACCACGCCCCGGGCGTCGGCCACCGCGCCCGACGCGGCGATGGCGTCCGACACGAGGTCGGCCAGGCCCACGCGCTGCAGGTCGAGGTCGAGCGCGCCGGCCTGGATGCGGCTCAGCTCGAACAGGTCGTCGACGAGCTGGGTGAGGCGCTCGGTCTCGTGGCGGATGGTGGCGTGGTAGCGGGCGACGGTCTCTGGATCGGCGACCACCCCGTCCTCCAGGGCCTCGACCATGGCCCGGATCCCCGACAGCGGCGTGCGCAGGTCGTGCGACACCCACGCCACGAGCTCCCGGCGGGACGCATCCATCGCCCGCTCCCGACACCGAGCCTCCTCGAGGTCGGCCCAGGTGGCGGCGAGCTGGTCGGCCACGTCGGCCAGTTCGGCGGGCAGGTCGCCGCTCGGCTCGCGCACCTCGCCGCTGGCCAGGTGCTCCGAGAGCGAACGCAGCTCGCCGGCCGCCCGGCCCAGGTGGCGGGCGAGCCCCAACGCGGCGACGCCGGCGGCCGTGCCGCTCGCGGCCAGCACCACGAGCAGCGCTCGGAGGTCGTGGGTGGAGACGAACATGGCCTGGGCGGCCAGGACCGCCCCGGCGAGGGCGGCGCCGATGGCGGTGGCGGCGGCCACGGCCACCTGCACGGCAAGGGTGCGGGTCCGCAGCGCCCGCCCGACGGCGATGCCCAGCCCGGCGGCCACCGCCGAGCCGATGACGGCCATGGCGAGCAGCTCGGCGGCGTCGCGCAGCGGCGCGCCCAGGAACAGCGCCGCGGCCACGGTGAGCACGCCGCCCACCGCCAGCACGGCGAGGTAGCCCGAGGCGCGCCTCACGGCTCCCACCGGTACCCCACGCCCCACACCGTGACCAGGTGCACCGGGGCCGAGGGGTCGGCCTCGACCTTCTCGCGAAGGCGCCGCACGTGGACGGTGACCGTGGACGTGTCGCCGTAGCGCGTTCCCCAGACGCGCTCGAGCAGCTCCTCGCGCCGGAAGGCCCGCCGCGGGTGGCGCACGAGGTGGACGAGCAGCTCGAACTCGCGGGCGGTGAGCGGCAGGACCTCGCCGTCGCGCCGCGCCTCGTGGGCGGCGACGTCGAGCTCCACGGGACCGGCGGCGAGGGTGGCCGTGCCGGCCAGCACCGGATCGAGCGGGGCGTTCGCCCGGCGCAGCACCGCCTTCACCCGGGCCACGAGCTCGCGCGGCGAGAACGGCTTGGAGATGTAGTCGTCGGCACCGAGCTCGAGGCCCACGATGCGGTCGGTCTCGTCGCCCTTGGCGGTGAGCATCACCATGGGCACCGGGGCGAGCGCCTGGAGCCGGCGGCACACCTCGAGCCCGTCGAGGCCCGGGAGCATCAGGTCGAGGACCACCAGGTCAGGAGGGTCCGCCAGGGCGGCTGCGAGCCCGGCCTCACCGTCGTCGCAGCGCTGCACGAGGCACCCTTCCCGTTCGAGGTACGCCGCAACCACCTCGGACACGTTGGGGTCGTCCTCGATCACGAGGACGCGCTGGCGGGTCAGCGTCGACACGGCGGCAGCCTAGGCACGGTCCCCCCTCGGACCGGGGGTCGCCACGGGGGAGTTCCGCACCTCGTAAGGGGCCTGTTCGTCTGCCGTGAGCGCCGATGGGGCATGGTTCCGGGGTGCACCTGCTGATCGTCGCCAAGCGCCCGCTGCCCGGCCGCGCCAAGACCCGCCTGATCCCCCGCTACGGGCCCGACGGCTCGGCCCGGCTGGCCGCCGCCGCCCTGGCCGACACCTTCGACGCCGCTCGGGCGTGCCGGCGGGCCGAGCGGGTGGTGGTGGCCTTCGACGGCGATCCCGCCGGGGTGGTGCCCCCGGCGTTCGAGGTGGTCCCCCAGGTGCCCGGCGACCTCGCCGCCCGCCTGGCCGACGCCTGGCGCCACGTCGACGGGCCGGCGCTCCAGATCGGGATGGACACCCCGCAGGTGACCGGCGCCGACCTCGACGCCGCCCTCGACGAGCTCGACCGGCCCGGCACCGACGCCGTGCTCGGGCCGGCCGTCGACGGCGGTTGGTGGGCCATCGGGCTGCGGCGACCGGCCGACGTGTTCGCCGGCATCGAGACCAGCCGACCCGACACCGGCCGGCTCCAGCTCGAGCGCCTGCAGCAGCTCGGGCTGGCCACGAGCCTCCTCCCCACGCGCCGAGACGTCGACGAGCCCGACGACGTGGACCTCGTGGCCGAGGCCGCCCCCACCACGCGCTTCGCCGAGGTGGCCCGGGCGTTGCGGTCGGCGACCGGAGCCGGCGACCCGGCGACCGTGGCGTGAGCACCGTCGTGGAGCCCTTGCCGGCGGCGTGCCTGCGCCACCGCGACGGCACGACCATCCCGCTCGACGTGGCCGGCTGGGCTGCCGACGCCGACGGGCTCGAGCGGCGCCGGCTCGCCGAGCTCGAGGGCCCCGTGCTGGACATCGGCTGCGGGCCGGGCCGGCTCGTGGTGGCGCTGGCCGAGCGGGGCATTCCGGTCCTCGGCGTCGACGCGAGCCCGGTGGCCGTCGGCCTGGCCCAGGACCGCAACGCCCCGGCGCTGGTGCGCTCGGTCTTCGACCCGCTCCCCGGCACCGGCCGGTGGCGCAGCGCCCTGCTCTTCGACGGCAACATCGGCATCGGCGGCGACCCCGCCCGCCTGCTCCGCCGGGTGGCCGAGCTGCTCGCCGTGGGCGGCCACGCCCTCGTGGAGACCGCCCCGCCCGGAGACGGGCTGCGTCGCTTCTCGGCTCGCGTCGAGCGCGGCGAGGACGCCTCGCCGTGGTTCCCGTGGGCGCGCGTCGGCGCCGAGGCCGTGGCCCCCCTCGCGTGGGACGCCGGCTTCGCGGTGGACGACGTGGTGGAGGACGAGGGGCGCTGGTTCGCCGACCTGCGGCGCGTGGCGGCCTGATCCGATGGCCGTCGCCGAGCGGTACTCGTCGGACCTGCACGAGACCAGGAGCGCCGCCCTGCTCGGGCTCGCCCTCGGGGTCGCCTTCACGATCTGCTTCGCCACCGGTCTGCTGTCGCACCTCGTGCAGCACCCGCCGGGCTGGTTCACGTGGCCGTCCCGGCCGGCCGGGCTCTACCGGGTGACCCAGGGCCTCCACGTGGCCACCGGGCTGGCCTCGATCCCGCTGCTCGTGGCCAAGCTCTGGGTGGTGGCGCCGGCGTTCTGGACCACGCCACCGGTGCGCAACGTCACCCACGCCGTGGAGCGGGCGATGCTCTTCCCGCTGGTTGGCGGGTCGGCGTTCCTCCTGGTGAGCGGCACGTTCAACACGTTCCAGTTCTATCCGTGGGACTTCTTCTTCACCCGGGCCCACTACGGCGTGGCCTGGATCACCGTGGGCGCGCTCGTGGTCCACATCGCCGCCAAGGCCGCCCTCACCCGCGCCACGGTCACCGGGCGCCTGCCCGACCCAGACGCCGAGGCGCAGCCGGTGGGGCGAGAGCTCGTCGGCCGGGCCGAGCCCACCGAGCGGCGCCGGTTCCTCGGCGGCGTGGCCGCGGTGTCGGGCGTGGTCACGCTCGCCACGGTCGGCCAGACGCTCCGCCCGCTCCGGGCGGTGTCGGTGCTGGCGCCGCGAGACCCGGCGGTCGGCCCCCAAGGCCTGCCGGTCAACAAGACCGCACGGGCCGCACGGGTCACGCCCGAGCTCACCGGCGACGACTACCGGCTGCGCGTGACCGGCCGCGTCGGCCGCCCGCTCGAGCTGACCCTGGCCGAGCTGGCCGCGCTCCCCCAGCGCACCGCCACCCTCCCGATCGCGTGCGTCGAGGGGTGGAGCGCGTCGGGCACCTGGCGGGGCGTGCCGCTGCGGGACCTGCTGGAGCTGGCCGACGCCGCGCCCGATGCCGAGGTGCAGCTCGAGTCGCTCCAGACCGGTGGGCTGTACCGGCGTTCGATCGTGTCGGCCACCCACGCCGCGGACCGGGACACGCTCCTGGCCCTCACGCTGGGCGGCGAGCCGCTGCACCTCGACCACGGGTACCCCCTGCGCCTGATCGGGCCGAACCGGCCCGGGGTGATGCAGACGAAGTGGGTCACTGAGGTCCGCGTCCTGTGAACGGCGACGATCGCCGAGGCCCCTCGTTCTGGCTCGCCGTCGCGTTCGGGGGCTACCTCGTGTGGGTGGGCGCGTCCTACCTGTGGGACGCGCAGCGGGAGAACCTCCGCTCGATCGGCACCTGGTTCGTGGGCGGCGCCCTCGCCCTGGACCTCCTCCTCGTGCCGCTGGCCGCCGTGGTGGGCCTGGGACTGCGGCGGGTGGTGCCCGCGTGGGCGTGGCCCGCGGTGCGGGCCGCGCTCCTGGCCACCGCCGTGCTCGCGGGGTACTCGTGGCCGCTCGTCACCGACCGCGGCGGCCAGCCCGACAACCCGACGCTGCGCCCTCGCGACTACGACCGGGGCCTGCTGGTGGCCCTGGCGGCGGTGTGGCTCCTGGCCGGCGCCGCCGCGCTCGCCTCGTTCGTGCGGCAGCGGGCCGAACCAGCGGCCTGAGCCGGCGTGGCATGGTGAGCGCCATGCGAGCCGCGATCCTGGAGCAGACCGGAGCACCCCTCGTGGTGCACCACGACGTGGAGGCCGAGGAGCCCCGTGCCGGCGAGGTGGCCGTGCGGGTGTCGCACTGCGGCGTCTGCCACAGCGACCTCACCCTGGCCGATGGCCTGGTGCCCGCCCTCACCCCCACGATCCTCGGCCACGAGGCGGCCGGGGTGGTGGAGGCGCTCGGCCCCGACGTGACCGGGCTCGCCGTGGGCGACCACGTGGTGCTCACCCCGTGCGCCCCCTGCGGACGCTGCGCCTGGTGCGTGCGCGGCGAGTGGACGCTGTGCACGAACGTCGACGGGCTGCTCACGAGCGCCCACCCCGACGGCGGCACCCGCCTCTCGCGCCAAGGCGAGACGGTCTATCGGGGCATGGCGGTGGCCGCCTTCGCCGAGACGGTGATCATCCACCAGAACGGCGCCGTCAAGATCCCCGACGACGTGCCGCTCGAGCTGGCCTGCCTCGTGGGCTGCGCCGTGCAGACCGGCGTGGGCGCGGTGCTCAACACCGCCGGGGTCCAGGCGGGCGACACGGTGCTGGTGATGGGCCTCGGCGGGGTGGGCCTGTCGGTGGTGCAGGGCGCCCGCCTCGCCGGCGCCAGCCGCATCATCGTGAGCGACCCCGTGGCCGAGCGGCGCGAGCGCGCCCTGGCCATCGGCGCCACCGACGCCATCGACCCGTCGGCCGACGACGTGGCCTTCGCCGTGCTCGACCTCACGCCGGGCGGCATCGGGGTCGACTGGGCGTTCGACGCCGCCGGCCGAAGCGCCCTGGTGAACACCGGCATCGACGCCACCCGCAAGGGCGGCACCACCGTGATGGTGGGCGTCCCGGGCCTGGACGACCCGCTCACCATGCCGGTGCCGGCCGGGTTCGCCTTCGCCGGCAAGCAGCTCAGGGGGTGCCTGCTCGGCAGCTGCAACTCGCTGCGCGACATCCCGCGCTTCATCGACCTGGCGCAGTCGGGCCGGCTCGACCTCGAGGCGCTCGTCACCTCCCGCCGCCCGCTCGAGGAGATCAACGAGGCGTTCGACGACCTGCGCACCACCACCGGGATCCGCACCGTCATCGAGCTCTGAGCGAGCGGTGCGTCAGGCGGCCACCGGCACCAGGTGGAACACCCGGATGTTGCGGCCGCTGCTCACCACGTAGTCGTCGAACGCCGGCCAGGTGGCCACCAGGCGCGGCCAGACCTCGGCCTTGGCGTCGTCGCTCAGCAGCTCGGCGCGCACGCGGGTGAGCTTGGCCGCATAGGACACCGTGGCGTCGGGGTGGGCGATCAGGTTGCCGGTCCACGCCGGGTGCGCCTCCCGCCCGAAGTTGGAGCCCACCACCCACCAGCCGCCGTCGTCGTCGGGCACGCACGCCAGCGGCGTCTCGCGCTCGAGCCCCGACTTCCGGCCGGTGGTGGTGAGCACCAGGCTCGGCACCAGCATCCGGCTGAGGACCACCCGTCCACCGGT
>JAHBSN010000218.1 GCA_019639095.1 Actinomycetota bacterium | reverse complement strand
ATGGTGGCGCTCTCGTTCGTGCGCTCGGCCCACGACATCCGCCACCTCGGCGTGGAGCCCCACCCCCGTGGCCCGCTCGTGATCGCCAAGATCGAGACGCGGGCCGCGGTCGACAACCTCGACTCCATCATCGAGGCCTCCGGCGGCGTGATGATCGCCCGCGGCGACCTGGGGGCGGAGATGCCCATCGAGGAGCTCCCCCACCTCCAGAAGCGGATCCTGCAGCGCTGCATCACCCTCGGGCGTCCGGCCATCACCGCCACGCAGATGCTCGAGTCGATGGTGACCGCCCCCTCCCCCACCCGCGCCGAGGCCTCCGACATCGCCAACGCCGTGTTCGACGGGTCGAGCGCCCTGATGCTCTCGGGCGAGTCGGCCGTGGGCCACGACCCGGCCAACGCCGTGGCCACCATGTCACGCATCGCCGCCCGCGCCGACGACGAGTTCGACTACGACGCCTGGGGCGCCAAGGTGCACGAGATCGCGGCCACGCTCCAGCCCCACATCGACGACACGGTCACGCTGTCGATGACCAACGCCGCCTGGCGCGCCGCGCTCGAGGCGGGGGCCAGCGCCATCATCTGCATCACGCTCACCGGCTTCACCGTCCGCTCGATCGCCCGCTTCCGGCCCCAGGCCAAGATCCTCGGCTTCTCCACCGACGAGCAGACCCTCCGCCAGCTCACGTTGAGCTGGGGCGCCACGCCGGTGCACCTCGACGTCGACCAGCAGGCCGACAACGCGGTGGCCCGAGCCGTGGAGACGGCGCGCGAGGCCGGCGAGATCCGGCGGGGGGACCTGGTGGCGGTGCTGTCGGGCTCTCGGGAGTACCCCGGCCAGGCCACCGACACGCTTCGGCTCATCCCCATCAAGTAGCCGGCGAGCCGCCGGCCACTCGCCTCACCCCAGCGAGCGCAGCACCTCGAGCAGCTCGGCCGGCGTGTGCACGAGGTGGTCGGGCCCCACCGCCGCCAGCTCGCCCTCCTCGGCGAAGCCCCACGTGACCGCCACCGTGGTGCACCCGTTCTCCCGCCCGCCCTCCACGTCGTGGCGCCGGTCGCCCACCATGGCCACCCGAGCCGGGTCCGGCGCCCCCAGCTGCGCCAGGCCGTCGGCCACGATCGCCGCCTTGGACCGGGGCTGCCCGTCGGCCACGCCGCCGGCCACCACCGCGAACCGGTCGGCGATCTCGAAGTGCTCGAGCGTGGTGATCGCCTGCTCCACCGGCTTCGCCGTGGCCAGCGCCAGCGCAACGCCGTCGGCCAGCAGCGCGTCGAGCACCTCGATCACGCCCACGATGAGCGACGCCTGGAACAGCCCCACCTCCACGTGCCGGGCCCGGTAGGCCAGCACCGCCTCGTGGTGCAGCTCCTCGGGCAGCCCGTGGCGGGTGAAGTTGTCGCGGATGGCCGGCCCGATCATCCAGCGAAGGTCGACGTCGTCGGCCACGGGGTGGCCCACCGAGGCTAGGGCGTGGCGGAACGAGCCCACGATCCCCTCCTCGGGATCGGTGAGGGTCCCGTCGAGGTCGAACAGCACGGCGTCGAGCAGGCGATGGACGGTAGCGGCCGACCACCCACCCGCCGCGCGGTAGACCAGGGAAGCCGACATCTCGCCCACCCGGAGGACGCCGTGCTGCTGGAGGACCGCATCGTGCTGGTGACGGGCGTGCTGACGCCGTCGTCGATCGCCTTCGCCTGCGCCCGCCTGGCCCAGGAGCAGGGCGCCACCGTGGTGCTCACGTCGTTCGGCCGGGCCCTGCCGGTCACCCGCCGGGCCGCCCGCAAGCTCCCATCCGAGCCCGAGGTGCTCGAGCTCGACGTGACCGATCCCGCCCACCTGGCCCGCCTCACCGAGGACCTCGCCGAGCGCCACGGCCGGGTGGACGGCGTGGTGCACGCCATCGGCTTCGCGCCGGCCGCGTGCCTCGGCCAGGAGGACGGCCTGTTCGACGCCGAGTGGGACGACGTGGCCACCGCCCTGCAGGTGTCGGCCTGGTCGCTCCCGGCCCTGGCCCGGGCGGTGAAGCCGCTGCTGCGCCCCCGAGCCTCGATCGTGGGGCTCGACTTCGATGCCTCGGTGGCCTGGCCGGCCTACGACTGGATGGGGGTGGCCAAGGCCGCGCTCGAATCGGCGGCGCGCTACCTGGCTCGCGACCTGGGCCCGGCCGACGTGCGGGTGAACCTGGTGGCCGCCGGGCCGATCCGCACCGTGGCCGCCCGCAGCATCCCGGGCTTCGCCGCCATCGAGCAGGTCTGGTCCCGGCAGGCGCCCCTCGGCTGGGACGTCGACGACCCCGAGCCGGTGGCCCGCGCCGTGGTGGCCCTGCTCAGCGACTGGTTCCCCGCCACCACCGGCGAGATCGTCCACGTCGACGGCGGCGTGCACGCCATGGGCACGGCGGTGCGCCCGGCCGACGAGGTCTGAGACCGACCCGCTCCACGAGACGCGGCTCGAGCGCCGGCTCAGCCCTCGGCCATCTCCAGCAGCTTCGCCGACGTGTTCCAGTTCCGGTAGGCGACGGCGACGGCGAGCTTGCGGCCGACGGCGACGGGCAGCTTGGCCCGGCCCATGCCGTTCGGCAGCAGGAGGTGCACCTCGGTTCCGACGATCGCCACCTCCTCGGGCGCGAACGACCCGAGGTCGAGATCGGCCAGGGCGCCGGCGCCGGGCTTCGCGTCGCAGAACCCGATGTGGCGAGCCTTGCGGTCGGCCTCGGGGAACGGGTCGTCGGCCAGCACCTTCCGCAGCTCGGCCGCGGTGCGCACCACGACGGTGAGGTCGGGCCCGACCTCGTCGGACAGGGCGTCGCCCAACGTCGCCCCGCCCACCTTGCGGTCGCTGGTGAACACGACGTTGCCGCTCTGGATGTAGGTGGCGACGTCGTCGTAGCCGAGGGACGCGAACGCGGCACGCAGCGCGTCCATCTTGAGCGAGCTGCGACCTCCCACGTTCACGCCCCGCAGGAGCGCCACCGAGCGGACGCTCACGCCGGGGCCGGCGCCGAGTAGAGCTCCACCGCGTTGCCCGACGGGTCGGTGAGGAACGACTGGAACCCCGCGCCCACCGGCGACGGGTCGGTGACCTCCACGCCGGCGCCCCGCAGCTCGGCCACGGCGGCGGGCAGGTCGGCCACCCGCATGGCGAAGTGCTGCCCCAGGTTCGGCGGTGCCGGCGCCCCGATGAGGTGCAGCTGCTGGCCGCCGGACCCGACGTCGAGCCAGGCGCCGGGGAAGCCGAACGCAGGGCGGTCCGCACGCTCGACCAGCCCGAGCACCTCGGTGTAGAAGGCGAGCGCCGCCTCCACGTCGCTGACGTTGATCGACACGTGGTGGACCCCGACCGGCTGCATGTGGGCATCTTCGCGCCGCCCGCGTCGACGTGGGACTGGCAGCATCGCGTCATGGACCTGAGCGAGCTGCGAACCGTCCGCCTCGAGCGCGAGGGCGGCGTCGCCGTGGTCACCCTCGACCGCCCCGACCGCCTCAACGCGTGGACCGGCCGGATGCACACCGAGTACCGCGCCGCGTTCGCCCACCTCGAGGCCGACCCCACCGTCCGCGCCGCGGTGGTCACCGGGGCCGGCCGGGCGTTCTGCGCCGGGGCCGACACCGCCGCGCTCGACGGCCACGTGGAGGCCGGCCACTACGACCCCGGCACCCCGCCGGACCTGGCCACCCCCGGCCACGGCGCCCGGCCCGCCTACGACCACGCCTTCGCCTGGCACTTCGGCCTCCGGTTCCCGGTGGTGGCGGCGATCAACGGCCCGGCCGCGGGCGTGGGCCTCGTGCTCGCCTGCTTCTGCGACCTGCGGTTCGCCGCCGAGGGCGCCAAGCTCACCACCTCGGCGCCGCGCCTCGGGCTCCCCGCCGAGTACGGCCTCAGCTGGGTGCTCCCCCGCCTGGTGGGCATCGGCCACGCCGCCGACCTGCTCATCTCGAGCCGAGTCGTGCTGGCCGAGGAGGCGGCCACCATGGGCCTGGTGAACCGGGTGGTGCCGCCGGGTGGGGCGCTCGACGCCGCCCTCGACTGGGCTCGGGCCGTCGCCACCGACGTGGCCCCGTCGTCGGCGGCGCTCGCCAAGGCCCAGCTCTACGCCGACCTGCACGGCGACGTGGGCACCGCTGTGGCCGTGTCGGAGCACCTGCTCGACGAGACCATCCGCGGCGACGACTACCGCGAAGGTGTGCGAGCCTGGCTCGGCAAGCGCCCGCCGGCGTTCGCCGACCTGCCGCCCGGCCCGGGCCCGTCGCTCGCCGACGCCCAGCCCCACCGGACCCACACCCTGGAGGACACCCCATGAGCGACCTGCTGCTCGAGCCCAAGACCATCCACCGCGGCGAGGGCGACCTCCCGTTCGTCGACGCCGGCGACGGGTCGCAGATCCAGCTCCTCCAGGTGGACCTGGCGGCGGGCGTCTGGGTCGTGCGCACCCGCTTCCCTCCGGGCTCGCAGATCCAGCGCCACAAGCACACCGGCCACGTGTACGCGTTCACCCAGTCCGGCAGCTGGCACTACCTCGAGAGCCCCGAGGCGGTGAACACCGCCGGCTCCTACCTGTACGAGCCGGCGGGCTCGGTGCACACCCTCAACGTGCCGGCCTCGAACACCGAGGTCACCGACGTCTGGTTCACGATCTACGGCGCCAACCTCAACCTGCGCGACGACGACTCGGTCGAGATGGTGATCGACGCCCACGGGATCCTCCCGTACTACAAGGCCCTGTGCGAGGCCGAGCACGGCATCGCCGACCCCCCGGTCATCGTCGTCGGCGCCTGAGGTGCGCGCCGTCGTCCTCACCGACGCGCCGCCGGCGCTCGAGGTGGTCGACGTGGCCGATCCCTCGCCGGCCGCCGACGAGGTCGTGGTGGCGGTCACGGCGTGCGGCATCTGCGGCAGCGACCTCCACGTGGCGAGCCGGGTGGGCCGACCGGGCACGATCCTCGGCCACGAGATCGCCGGCACGGTGGCGGCCCTCGGCATCGGGGTCGATCCGGCCGACTGGCACCTCGGCCAGCCGGTGGCCGTCCGACCCTTCGGCGGGTGCGGCACCTGCCGCTGGTGCCTGGCCGGCCGCGCCGACCACTGCGCCCGGTTCGAGCTCGTGGGCCTCGATCGCCCCGGCGGGTTCGCCGAGCGGCTCGCCGTGCCGGCGAGGGAGCTGTTCGCCCTCCCGGCATCGGTCACCGGCCCCGAGCAGGCGCTGGTGGAGCCCCTCGCCATCGCCCGCCGAGCGCTGCGGCGAACCGGCGACGTGACCGGCCAGGCCGTGCTGGTGCTGGGCGCCGGGCCCATCGGCCTGGCCACGATCATGTGGGCACGCCTCCTCGGCGCTCGGACCATCGTGGCCAGCGACCCCTCGCCGGGCCGCCGGGACCTGGCCGTCAGGGTCGGCGCCGATGCCGCGGTGGACCCGGCCACCGGGGATCCGGGCGCCGCCACCGTCGCCGCCGCCGGTCGCCCGGCCGACGCCGTGGTGGAGTGCACCGGCCGGGCCGACCAGATCGCCCGGGCCATGGACCACGCCGCGATCGACGGTCGGGTCACCGTGGTGGGGCTGTGCCTCGCCGAGGCCTCGATCTTCCCGTTCACCGGGCTGGCCAAGGAGCTCGACGTGCGCTTCAGCATCTACTACGGCCGCGAGGACTTCACCGACACCCTCGGCGCCCTCGACCACGGCACCCTCGACCCGGCGATCGTGCTCACCGAGACCGTCGCCCTCGACCAGGTGCCCGAGCGCTTCGCGCGCCTCGTGCACCACCCCGACGGCGGCAAGGTGGCCATCGTCCCCTAGGAACCGACCGGCGCCGGCTCGTCCCGGGTGGGAGGATCTGGCCATGGCCGGAGGCGACGTCGAACGACCGGAGCTGGACCTCCCCGGGTGGCTTCGGCCCTACCTGATCGTGGCGATGCTCGCCGGGGCGATGTGGATCGTCGAGGTCATCGACACCATCCCGAGCGTGGACCTCGACCGCTGGGGGATCCGGCCCCGGGAGCTCGCTGGCCTCGTCGGCATCGTGACCGCCCCGTTCCTCCACACCGGGTTCCCCCACCTCCTCAGCAACACGATCCCGTTCATCGTGCTCGGCGGGATCATCGCCGCGAGCGGGGTGGCCCGGTTCTTCCAGGTGACCGCCATCGTGGGGCTGGTGTCGGGACTGGGCACCTGGCTCTTCGGGCAGTCCGGCAGCATCCACATCGGCGCCAGCGGCCTGATCTTCGGCTACCTCACCTACCTGATGGCCCGGGGCCTGTTCGAGCGCAAGCTCGCCTACCTCGCCATCGGCGTGGTGGTGCTCCTCCTCTACGGCGGCGTGCTCTGGGGCCTCGTGCCCCGGCCGGGCATCTCGTGGACGGGCCACCTGTTCGGCGCCGTCGGCGGCGTGGTGGCCGCCTGGATCCTCCACGCCACCCGCGCCGAGCGGTCCGGGCGCGTCCTGTCGGCCTGACGGGGTGGCGGCCGCCCCTACCGGGGCGCGAGGTCGCGGATGGCCTGGCGCTGGTCGAGCCCGAACGGGAGGATCGCGAGCGCCGGCGTGGTGATGCCGTTCTCCTGGTAGCGGGCGATGTGCTCCCGGCACGCCTCGGGGCTGCCGTGCACGATGAGGGCGTCGACGAGCTCGTCTGGGATGGCGGCCAGCGCGCCCTTCCGATCGCCGGCGGCCCACAGGTCCCACATGGGCTGCAGCAGCTCGCCCCGCCCGAGCCACCGGTGGAAC
>JAHBSN010000217.1 GCA_019639095.1 Actinomycetota bacterium | reverse complement strand
GGACGAAGGCGTCGAGGGCGCCGTCGAACCCGGCGGCCTGGTCGCGCGCCGCCTCCAACCCGGTCTGGGTGGTGTCCACCACGCCGTCGATCACCATGGCGCGGACGTGGGTGGGGAAGAGGCGGGCGTACTGCTGGCCGATGGAGGTGCCGTAGGAGTAGCCGAGCCAGGTGATCTGCTCGTCGCCCAGGGCGCGGCGCACCAGGTCCATGTCCTTCGCCACGTCGACGGTGCCGAGGTGGGGGAGCAGGTCGGCGTACCGCTGCTCGCACTCGTCGACGAACTGCTGGGAGATGTCGAGGTACGCGGCGCGGTCGGCGTCGTCCTCCATGGTGGGATCGGCGTCGTACATCGCCTGGAGGTGGGTCCGGCAGTCGAGGGGGCTGCTCCGGCCCACGCCGCGGGGGTCGACGCCGATCACGTCGAAGCGGTCGGTGAGGCGGCTGGGCAGCGGGAGGGCCTTGGCCAGGTCGATGGCCGAGCCGCCCGGACCGCCCGGGTTCACAAGGATGGCGCCCTCGCGCTGGTCGGGCTTGGAGGCCGGGCGCCGCAGCATCGAGAGGGTGAGCGTTGGCCCGTCGGGCTCGTCGTGGTCGACCGGCACCACGAGCTCGGCGCACTGGAACCGATCGCAGGGCTCCCAGCGGAGCGGCTCGACGGCCGGCTCGGTCTCGTGGCCGGGGGTGGTGGTGCCCGACCCTCCGGGGCTGCGACCGGCGGCGGTGGTGCTGGTGGTGGGCTCGGGCTCGGCGGTGGAGGCGCCCTGCGCCGAGCAGGCGCCGAGCAGCAGGAGGAGCGCGGCGGTCACGGCGCCGGCGCGCCGGGTGCTGCGCCCCGCGATCACGCCGGGTGGACGAGGTCGGTGGTGCCCTCGGGGTCGTCGAGGGCCTCGGCCTCGGCGGCCTTCGGGGCCAGGCGGTCCAGCCGCTCCGCCAGCTCGCCCAAGGCGTCGGCCACCCGGTCGACCGCAGTGCGGAGGTCGTCGGCGGTGACCACGTCGGCCAGGGTGAGCCGCACCGACGACAGCTCGCGGGCCAGGTACTCGGTGTCGGCCTGGGTGCGGGCGTTGACGGCGCGGTCCACCTCGGCCTGGGCGCGGTCGCGGTCGTCCTGGCGGTTCTGGGCCAGCAGGATCAACGGCGCGGCGTAGGCGGCCTGGGTGGAGAAGGCCAGGTTCAGCAGGATGAAGGGGTAGGGGTCCCAGCGGAGCCGCACCGCCACCACGTTGAGGAAGATCCAGGTGACCACCACCACGGTCTGCACCACGAGGAACCGGCCGGTGCCGAGCGTGCGGGCGATGGCCTCGGAGAACCGGCCGAAGGCCTCCGGGTCGTAGAACTCGCCGACGCGGCCCCGGCGCGGCTGGGAGAGGTCGTCGCGGCGGCTCATCGCCGACCCACCCGTCGCCGCCACCCGTCGGGCAGCACGTGGTCGAGCACGTCGTCGACCGTGACCGCGCCCACGAGCCGACCGGCGTGGTCGCACACGGGCACGGCCAACAGGTCGTAGGAGGCGAGCCGCTCGGCGACGTCTCGCAGCGGCAGGTCGGGCGACACCGGCTCGTGGGTGTCGTTGACGCAGTCCTCCAGGGTGGTGGACGGCGCCTCGCGCAGCAGTCGCTGGAAGCCGACCACCCCGATGTAGCGGCCGGTGGGCGTGGAGGTGGGCGGCTGCGTCACGAACACCTGGGCGGCGAGCTCCGAGGGCAGCTCGCGCCGGCGGATCTGGGCCAGTGCCTCGGCCACGGTGGTGGTGTGGGCGAGCACCACGGGCTCGGGGGTCATGAGGCCGCCGGCGGTGTCCTCGTCGTAGGCGAGCAGGCGCCGCAGCGGCGTGGACTCCTCGGGGCGCATGCGGGTGAGCAGCTCGGCGCGGTCGCCCTCCTCGAGGTCGGCCAGGAGGTCGACGGCGTCGTCGGGCTCCATCTCCTCGAGGATGTGGGCGGCGCGGTCGAGGTCGAGGGTCTCGATGAGGCGGACGGCCTCCTCCTCGGGCATCTCCTCGAGGAGGTCGGCCACCTGCTCGTCGGCCAGCAGCGCCATGACCTGCTGGCGGCGGGCGAGCGGGAGCGACTGGAGGCGCGTGACCACGTCGGCCGGGTGGAGGTCTCGCAGCTCGGCCACCTGGGCCATCTCCGGCGAGCTGGCGAAGTGCGGTGCCACCTGCGGCCAGGGCACCACGTGCGGCGCCCGGCGACGGAGCGGCCCGCGACGGCCGAGGGCGGCCTTGGTCACGTACCAGAACGCCTGGTCGGGGCCGGGCTCGATGGCGAGGTCGGTGAGGAACTCCTCGTTGACCCGCGTGTCGAACAGGTCGGCCACGGCGAGGCGCTCGCCCTCGCGCCGCTGGAACGGGCGCATGTCGACGGTGCCGCCCCGGAGGCGCACGCCCGTGGGCTCGATCTCGGCCACCCGGGCCACGTTCACGAAGATGTGGCGGCGCTGGAACTGGGCCACGAAGCCGAGCACGCGCAGGTCGTTCCCCGAGGGCACCAGCACGACGTCCTGGACGCGCCCCACCGGCCCGCCGTCGCCGTCGACGAGGGGCAGCCGGACCAGCCGGGAGACGAAGGCGGGGGTGGACGACACGGCTTGCGACGTTACCGGGCCTCGTCCGCACGGGGGCAGGCGGTTGCCGGCGGCGCTAGTGGAGCTGGAACCGGGGGCTCTCGCTCGGGTTGGCCTTGATCAGGGCGTCGATCTCGCTCGGTGGCACGGGGCGGGAGAAGAGGTAGCCCTGGCCGAGGTCGGCGCCGAGCGACTGGAGCAGGGTGACCTGCTCGGGCCGGTCGATGCCCTCGGCCACGGTGTGCACCCCGAGGCGCTGGGACAGCTCGATCATCGACTGCACCACGGCGCTGTCGCCCGGGTTGGTGCCGAGTCCGGTCACGAACGTGCGGTCGATCTTGATGATGTCGATCGGGAAGCGCTGCACGTACTGCAGCGACGAGTAGCCGGTGCCGAAGTCGTCGACGGCGAGCGACACGCCCAGGTCCCGCAGCTCCGACAGCCGCTGGCGCGTGAGCTCGGTGTCGTGCATCAAGGTCGTCTCGGTGATCTCCAGGGTGAGCGTGGAGGGATCGATGCCGGCGTCCTCGATGGCGTCGCGCACCTCCTGCACGATGTTCTCGCTCACGAGCTGGCGGACCGACAGGTTGACGCTCATCGTCAGCGACGACGTGGCCGGCAGGGCGAGCTGCCACTCGCCGAGCTGGTGGCAGGCCTCGCGCAGCACCCAGCGTCCGAGGCCCACCACCAGGCCGGTGTCCTCCGCGAGGGCGATGAAGCCGTCGGGCTGGAGGAGGCCGCGTGTGGGGTGCTGCCAGCGGACCAGGGCCTCCATGCCCGTGATGCGGCCCGTCTGGAGCGACACGATCGGTTGGTAGTGGTTCCGGAGCTGGCCCTCGTCGATGGCCCGCACCAGGTCGGCCTTGAGCTCGAGCCGCTCCACCACCGTGGCGTGGAGGTGGTCGGCGAACATGGCGGCGCGGTTCTTGCCGCGGCCCTTGGCCAGGTACATGGCCACGTCCGCGTTGCGCAGCAGCACCTCGGCGTCGATGTCGGTGCCGCTGCCGAGGGCGATGCCGATGCTGCAGGTCACCCGGATCTCGCGGCCGTCGATGAAGAAGGGCTCGGCCACCACGGCGATGACCTGGTCGGCCACGGCCAGCGCGCCGTGCTCGTCGTCGGCGTCGTCCACCAGCACGGCGAACTCGTCGCCGCCGAGGCGGGCGGCCAGGGTGTTGCGGGGGAGGGTGGTCTCCAACCGCTCGGCCACCTGCTGGAGCAGCACGTCGCCCACGGCGTGGCCGAGGCTGTCGTTGATGGTCTGGAAGTCGTCCAGGTCCACGAACAGCGCACCCACCGAGACCGAGCGCGGGCCGGCCTTGCGAAGGGCGGCGCCGGCCTCCTGGGTGAACATCGTCCGGTTCGGCAGGCCGGTCAGGGTGTCGTGGGTGGCCTGGTAGCGCAGGTCCCGCTCGAGCGCCTTGCGGACGGTGATGTCGCGGGCGTTGAGCACGATCCCGCCCACCGACGGCTCGTGGCGCAGGTCGGTGAGGTCGATGTCGAGCGTGCGCATCTCGCCGGAGCGGTGCGCCACCTGCACCTCCATGCGCCGCACCGGCAGCTGCTGGTTGGCCAGGTCGGCGCGGTTCAGCTCGGGGTACGCGGTGCGGAACGCCTCGAAGTTGGCCTGGTCGAGCAGGGCGGTGGCCTTGGTGCCCTCGAGCTCCTCGGGGGTGCGGCCGAGGATGGCGGTCACCGCCGGGCTCACGTAGGTGTAAAGGCCGGCCTCGTTGATGACCGCCACCACGTCGGTGGAGTTCTGGACGAGGGCGCGGAACCGCGACTCGCTGGCGGCGAGCCGCTGCTCGGTGGCCTTCCGGTCGGTGATCTCTCGGGCGGTGATGACCAGGCCCTGGATCTCGGGCTCGTGGCGCACGTCCTTGATGCGCACCTCGAACCAGCGGTGGATGCCGTCGACGTGGCGGATCCGCACCTCGATCTCGCCGCCGTCCTCGGGCAGGGAGTCCAGGCCGGCGTCGAGGTTGTGGGCCAGCGCCGGCCAGTCGTCGGGGTGCACCCATCGGGCCGGGTGGCTCCCCACGAGGGTGCGCTCGGAGAGGCCGAGGAGGCGATGCGCCGCCGGGCTGACGAAGGTGATGTGGCGGGTCTCGTCGACCACCAGGACGATGTCGGACGAGTTCTCGACCAGAGCGCGGAAGCGGCGTTCGCTCCGGCGCCGGGCCAGGTCCTCGGTGAGGCTGGCGCTCTCGAGGGCCAGCGACACGGTGGACGCCAGCGTCTCGATGCTCTGCCGCAGCGTGGCCGGGATGGGCCGCTCGGTGGTCACGATCAGGGCGCCGGTGAGCTCGCCCTGGGCGCTGAGCGGCACCACGAGCAGGCTGACCGGCGGCTGCTCGTCGCCGTGGGCGGCCACGTCGATCGCCGTGGTGGCGTCGACCACCACGGCTTGGAGGGTGGCGAGCCCGTCCTGGATGGCGGCGGGCAGGTGGCGGATGTCGATGCTGGTGCCCACGGCCCGGTCCGCGCCGGCGCCCATGGCGTCGATCACCCGCAGCGAGCCCTCGGCGGCCTGGGAGATCACCACGCGGAACCCGTCGTAGGAGTTGGAGAGCCGGGTGGCGGCGGTGAGCGCGGCGCGGTGCATGGCGTGGCGGCTCGACGCCGCCGCGAGCTCGGCGTTGGCGTCGCGCTGGATCCGCTGGACCTCCACCGCCCGCTCCTGGGAGCGGGACAGCAGGACGAACCGGGCCAGGACGAGCAGGGTCAGCAGGGTGGAGCTGGCCGCCACCACCACGTAGGTGGGCTCGTGGCCGGTGGCCACCTGGATGGCCAGCACCATCGGGTTGATGAGCAGCGCGGCGATCAGCACGCCGGCGCGACCCCACGAGAGCCGCACGTCGAAGCGGATGGCGGCCTCGGCGATGCGCAGGCGGGCCGGGTGGCCGGCGGCGGCGCCGAACAGCACGAAGATCGGCAGGGCGAGGGCGCGGCCGAGCGTCACCGACGGGCCGCCCACGGTCTCCACCGTGACCAGCACGTCCTGGAGGAACACGAGGAACACGGCGCCGGCGAGGAGCCGGTAGCTCAGCGTGCGGGCGCCGGGGCCCACAGCCAGGCGACCGATGGTGGCGAGCAGCACGAAGGTCATGCACGCGTAGATGCCGTTGATGATCCGCTCCTGCGGCGGGATCGACGGGTCGGTCATGTACGGCCAGAGCAGCCAGGCCCACACCATGGTCTGGAGGCCGGCGGCGATGATCGCCCCGTCGATGATGGCGGCGCGGTTGCGGTCGGGCGAGCGCAGGTGGCCCAGGAGGTTGCCGCCGACGATGAGCAGCACGTGGCCGGTGAGGGCGATGGCGTCGGCCGGCGACGGGAACGGACGGTCGACGCCGGTGACCATCGAGTGGGCCATGCGCACCACGCCGGCGATCAGGAAGCAGGCGCCGGCGTAGGCGAAGAGCCGCCAGGGCCGACCGATCTGCTTGCTCTTGCCGTAGCCGCTGCGCAGGCCGAAGCCCACGGCGATCCAGCCGAGGATCTGCGAGCAGATGCCGATCATCGTGGTGGAGCCGATCGCGCCCGCGACGACAGAGAGCGTCAGACCTCCCACGAGGTAGATCAGCCAGGCGCGCTGCTTCACGATGGTCTCATCGGCCCCATGGCCGCGTTGTGGAGGATTGCCCTTCGGTGTCGCCCGTGTGCCCGACCCGCCACGCTCCGTAGGGACGGCGTTCGCATGGGGTACGGTTCGCGTTGCTCGCTGGCGGAGGCGCCTCGTCCCTGCAGAGCGGCCACCGCACCCCATGGCAGCTCCCAGCTCACCCGAACCCGACGCCCCGCAGCACGACGACCACCGGCTGCGCCGCCGGCGCGTCCTGGAGCTCTCCTGGGTGATCGGCGTGGTGGCGTTCGTGCTGGTGCGGTTCGTGCTCGCCTACTCGGCCCTCGCCAAGTACGACCAGCTCACGGTCTGGGTGTTCGGGATCTTGGACCTCGGCACCGCGGTGCCCTACGCGATCGGCACGGCCCGCCTGGTGACGAGCCTCGTCGACCGGGACCTGCAGGGCGCGGCGCGCTGGGGCACCCTGGCCTCGGCGTGCTTCCTTGCGCCCTACGTGTGGATCGCGTGGGCGGGCCGCGACGGCGAGTTCCCCACGGTGGTCTACGTGGTGGTGGCGCTGCTGGCGGT
>JAHBSN010000216.1 GCA_019639095.1 Actinomycetota bacterium | reverse complement strand
TGAGATCCTACCGACGCCGCCCCGCCGGCCGACCGGGTCCGGGTGCCGACGGGGCCTCGGCCCGCTACCGTTGCGACCTCGCCGTGCCGACGGGTGGGGAGGACCTCGCGGTGGACGACCCGACCACGGACCACCTGCGCAACCGCCCTCGCCAGGCCCGTTCCGCGGCCCGGGTGGAGCACCTGCTCGACGTGGCCGCGGAGGTGTTCGAGGAGGTGGGCTACGACGCCGCCACCACCAACCTCGTGGCGGCGCGCGCCGAGGTCCCGGTCGGCACGCTCTACCGCTGGTTCCCCGACAAGGCGGCGCTCGCCGAGGCGCTCACCGACCGCTACCTCGCCCAGCTCGTGGTGCTCTACGAGGACCTCCTCCAGTGGCTCGGCCCCGAGGAGCGCATCGGCGACTTCCTCCACCGGGTGGTCGGGCGGCTCGTGGAGGAGACCCGCGCCCAGCGGGCCATGCCGGCCCTGCTCGTGTCGGCCATGGTCCCGGGCGGGCGCTCGGCCGCCGGCACGCGCCTGCGCACCGGTCTCGAGGGCCACATCCGCGGGCTGATCGAGATGCGGGTGCCGGGCGTCCCCACCGACATCCGGGACCGCACCGCCGAGGTGTGCGTCACCCTCGCCCACCTCGTGCTGGCGGCCGCGTCGGATCCGGCCGATCCCGACGAGGCGCACCGCCAGGCGCTCACCGGCGAGTACATCGACGTGATGCTCGCCTACCTCGAGGCGAAGTTCCCCTCTCCGGACCACCCGGCGTGGACCGACCCCGAGGTACCGGTGAGGCCGGTGTTCCCGGCGCCCCAGCGCGCCACCCGGATGGCCCAGGCCGACGCCTGATCCCGCGGCGGATCGCTCGGGCCGTCGGGCTCGAGCGAACCGCACCCCGGACGCGCCGGAGCCCGGACCCTGGGGCCCGGGCTCCGTGCGGACTGCGTTCCTGCGTGAGCAGGGTGGCTACATCATGCCGCCCATGCCGCCCATGCCACCCATGCCCCCGGGCATGCCGCCACCGGCGGCACCCTCCTCCTCGGGCTTGTCGGCCACGATGGCCTCGGTGGTCAGGAGCAGGCCGGCGATCGAGGCCGCGTTCTGCAGCGCGGCGCGGGTCACCTTGGCCGGGTCGATGACGCCGGCCTTGATGAGGTCCTCGAACACGCCGGTGGCGGCGTTGAGGCCGTAGGCGCCCTCCTCGGCCTCCACCTGCTGGACGACCACGGCGCCCTCGAGCCCGGCGTTGCCGGCGATGAGGCGGGCCGGGGCGTCGAGCGCCCGGAACACCGAGCGAGCGCCGGTGGCCTCGTCGCCCTCGAGGCCGTCGAGGGCCTTGGTGACGGCCTTGCGGGCCCGCACCAGCGCGGTGCCACCGCCGGGCACGATGCCCTCCTCGATGGCGGCGCGGGTGGCCGACAGCGCGTCTTCGATGCGGTGCTTCTTCTCCTTGAGCTCCACCTCGGTGGCGGCGCCCACCTGGACGACGGCCACGCCGCCGGCCAGCTTGGCGAGGCGCTCCTGGAGCTTCTCGCGGTCCCAGTCGGAGTCGGTGTCCTCGATCTCGCGCTTGATCTGCGCGATGCGACCGTTGACGTCGTCGGCGTTGCCGCCGCCCTCCACGATGGTGGTGAGGTCCTTGGTGACCACGATCTTGCGGGCCGAGCCGAGCAGGTCGAGCGTGGTGCTCTCCAGCTTGAGGCCCACGGTCTCGGAGATGACCTGGCCACCGGTGAGGGTGGCGATGTCGCCGAGCATGGCCTTGCGGCGCTCGCCGAAGCCGGGGGCCTTCACGGCCACCGAGTGGAACGTGCCGCGGATCTTGTTGACCACGAGGGTGGCGAGGGCCTCGCCCTCGATGTCCTCGGCGATGATCAGCAGCGGCTTGCCGGTCTGCATGACCTTCTCGAGCACCGGCACGAGGTCGGACACGGCGGAGATCTTGCTCTCGGTGAGCAGGATCAGGGCGTCCTCGAGCACCGCTTCCTGGCGCTCGGGGTCCGACACGAAGTACGGCGACAGGTAGCCCTTGTCGAACTGCATGCCCTCGGTGAAGTCGAGCTCGATGCCGAAGGTGTTCGACTCCTCGACGGTGACCACGCCGTCCTTGCCGACCTTGTCGATCGCGTCGGCGAGGACCTCGCCGATGGCCTTGTCGTTGTTGGCGGAGATGGTGGCGACCTGGGCGATCTCGCTGCGGTCGTCGATCTCCTTCGACTGGTCCTTGATGGAGCCCACCGCGGCGGCCACGGCGGCGTCGATGCCGCGCTTGAGGGCCATGGGGTTGGCCCCGGCGGTGACGTTGCGGAGGCCCTCGCGCACGAGCGCCTGGGCCAGCACGGTGGCGGTGGTGGTGCCGTCGCCGGCGACGTCGTTGGTCTTGGTGGCCACCTCCTTCACCAGCTGGGCGCCCATGTTCTCGTAGGGGTCCTCCAGCTCGATCTCGCGAGCGATGGACACGCCGTCGTTGGTGATGGTGGGGGCGCCGAACTTCTTCTCGAGCACCACGTTGCGGCCCTTCGGGCCGAGGGTCACCTTCACGGCGTCGGCGAGCTTGTTGACGCCCGCCTCGAGGCCGCGGCGGGCCTCCTCGTCAAACTTCAGGATCTTGGACATCTGGGTTCCTCAGCTCACTTCTCGACGATGGCGAGCACGTCGCGGGCGTTCAGGATCAGCACGTCCTGCCCGTCGCTCGTGATCTCGGTGCCGCCGTACTTGGAGTAGACGACGATGTCGCCGACCTTGACGTCGACGGGGATGCGCTTCTCGCCGTCCTCGTCCCAGCGACCCTCGCCCACGGCGAGCACCTCGCCCTGCTGGGGCTTCTCCTTGGCGGTGTCGGGGATGACCAGGCCGCTGGCCGTGGTCTCCTCGGCGTCACCGGGCTTGACGATGATGCGGTCTTCGAGCGGCTTCAGGGACATGCAGCGCCTCCATGGCGTACGGGTGGACGGTGCTGACGCGCTCGGTTGCGGGCGTTAGCACTCCTCTATGGCGAGTGCTAACGATACGGCGCGATCCCCCGACTCGCAAGCAGTCTCACCCCGAGACTGCTAATCCCCGACCGGAACGTGCGGTACCCGGGCCGCGTTCGCGCCGGTTTCGCGCGTGGAGTTCGGCCGGCCGGGTCAGCCGGTGTAGTGGGACCGACCCGTTCGAGGCACGGCGGGTGGCGGTTCGGTCACGTTCGGCGGCGAGGTGGGGGTGGTGGTGGTTGTGCCGCCCGGCGGCAACTCGCCGAGCACGTAGTCGTAGGTCAGCGGTGCGTAGGTCACGGCGCCGCAGGTGGCGCGCACCGTGATGTGGAGCACCACGGGCGGCTCAGGGGCCACCCCCGGGTAGCCGGGCGAGACGCTCCAGTCGCCACGCGCATCGATCGCGGCGGTCTGCACGTCGCGAAAGCCGTTCACCTCGTCCTCGAACGTGACCGTGGCCTCGGTGCCGTCGGGGCAGTCGCTGCCGAACACCTCGCTGGGCGGGTCGGGCTCGGGGGCGAACGCCCCGATGGGCAGGAACGCCATGAGCGGGTTGTCGACGTCGACGACGACCTCGCCGAGGTCCGCGTCGCCGCACGTGCCGGTCACGGTCCAGTCGGTGAGGCCGGGCTCGAGCTGGGCCGACCACTCGCCAGGCACCCCGGTGGCGGTGGGCTCCACCAGCCGGACGAAGTCGCTCTCGCCCACCTGCAGCTCGGGGGCGACGGAGCAGTCGCGCACGGTGAAGGTGACGACCTCCTGCGGATCGACCCGCAGCGGCGACACCTCCAACGTGGGAACCACCTGGGCCCCCGCCGAGCCGAGCCCGACCGAGCCGAGCCCCACCGCACCGACCACCAGCACCGACCCGATCCCCACCAGCCCACGCATCCTGCGCATCGCTCCCCTCCCGCCGTGGCGTGCCCGCAAAGCTACCGCCGGAATCCGAACGCCGCCGGGACGCTCGGGCTCGTGGTCAGTCGGCCAGCAGCGGCAGGCGCAGGTTGGGGTCGGCGCCGGTGTCGAGCGGGCTGCCGCCGTTCGCCTCGAGGGTCCACCAGGCGGCGGCGGCCACCATGGCCGCGTTGTCGGTGCACATGGAGCGGCTGGGCAGGAAGCCGTGGATGCCGTCCTCCACGCAGGCCGACAGGAACCGCTCCCTCAGCAGCGAGTTGGCCGCCACGCCACCCCCGAGCACAAGGCCCTTGGCCCCCACCTGCTGGGCGGCCCGGCGGGCCTTGGCCACCAGCACGTCGACCACCGCCTCCTGGAAGCTGGCGGCCACATCGGCGGTGGCCGCCTCGGGGTGCTTGCGCACGTGGTTCACCACGGCGGTCTTGAGGCCCGAGAAGGAGAAGTCGAGGCCCTCGTGGTACATCGCCCGGGGGAACGCGATCGACGTGGGATCGCCCTCCATGGAGATGCGGTCGATGGCGGGGCCGCCGGGGTAGCCGAGCCCGAGGAACCGGCCGACCTTGTCGAAGGCCTCGCCGGCGGCGTCGTCGATGGTGGAGCCGAGCAGGCGGTACCGGCCGTGGTCCTCCATGTGCACGAGCATCGTGTGGCCGCCTGACACGAGCAGCACCACGAGCGGGAGCTCGAGCGACGGGTCCTCCACGAGCGCGGCGTAGAGGTGCGCCTCGAGGTGGTTGACGGCCACGAACGGCACGCCCCACACCAGCGCCAGGGCCTTGGCCGTGCTGACGCCCACGAGCAGGGCGCCCACGAGGCCCGGACCCACGGTGGCGGCCACGGCCTGCAGGTCGGGGCCGTCGACCCCGGCCTCCACCAGCGCCTCGGCGATCACCGGCGTGAGGAGGTCGACGTGGGCGCGGCTGGCGATCTCGGGGACCACGCCGCCGAAGCGGGCGTGGATGTCGACCTGGCTCGACACCACCGACGAGCGCACGAGGTGGCCGCCCACCACCACCGATGCGGCGGTCTCGTCGCACGAGGTCTCGATGCCGAGGATGGTGGTGGCGGCGTCGACGGTCACGGCTGGTCCTCCGGGCGACGGGCGAGGGCGGGGTGGGCGGCGGCGCCGGCGGCCACGGGCTCGGCGGCGGGGTCGAACCCCTGGCGCACCGTGGGAGACGGGAGGCTCGACGCCACGGCGAGCAGCCGCTCGGCGAACGCGGCGCCCTGGACGTCGTGCACCCACATGACCAGCGCGTCCTCGCCGTTGTCGGCGTAGTACGCCTTGCGGGCGCCAGCCGGGGCGAAGCCGAACCGGCGGTAGAGCGCCTGGGCGCGCTGGTTGGACACCCGCACCTCGAGGGTGAGCTGGCGGGCGCCGAGGTCCACGGCCGACCGGAGCAGCTCGAGCAGGAGTCGGGTGGCGATGCCGGTGCCCTGCCGGGCGGGGTCCACCGCCACCGTGGCCACGTGGCCGTCGTCGGCGAGGAGCAGCACCCCTGCGTAGCCCACCACCGTGGAGCCCACGCGAGCCACGAGGTAGGCGCGACCGGGCCGGTCGAGCTCCTCCTCGAAGAGCTTCGACGACCACGGCTTCGGGTAGACCTGGGCCTCGATGGCGAGCACCGCCGGGAGGTGGCGGCGCCGCATCGGCGTGACGGTGACGGTGGCCGGCTCGCTCACGCGCCCTCCCGGACCGACCAGTTGATCTCGGCGTCGGGGCGGCGCAGGTACAGCAGCTCCACCTCCTGGGGCCGCACCCAGTCCTCGCGCAGGGCGCGGGCGTGGGCCAGCTCCACGAGGGAGCAGGCCGACGGGTAGGCGTGGTCACCGCCCGCCACCTCCACGTCGGCCCGGTCGCGGAAGCGGTCGGCGTAGCGGATGGCGCCGTCGCCGGCGAGCAGCGTCTCGCCCGGTTGGGCGAGGAGGTCGGCGGCGAGGTCGTCGGGCGACCCGACGGTGGGCTCGCTGAGGCGCTGCACCCCGCCCGGCGACTGCCGGTAGAGCGCCCAGAACACCTCGCCGCGGCGGGCGTCGATCACCGTGGCGATGCGGCGGTCGGTGTAGCGGAGCGGGAAGGCCAGCAGGTCGAGGCTCGACACGGTGATCATCGGCACGCGCAGCGCCTGGGCGATGGCCTTGCCCGACGCCACGCCCACCCGCAGCCCGGTGAAGAGGCCCGGCCCGTTGTCCACCGCCACGCAGGAGATCTCGGCGAGGTCCACCCGCGCCTGGCGGCACGTGAACTCGATGGCCGGCGTGAGGTTCTCGGCGTGGCGCTTGCCGCGCGCCGAGTGCGACGACGCCAGCACGCCCTCGTGGCCGCCGATGGCGCAGCCCACCTGCGCGGTGGCGCTCTCCAGGCCGAGGATCAGCACGACGGGTCCTCCGTCCCCTCAGGGGCAGCCGCGGCCCACGGCGCGAGCGCCTCCCCGACGGCCCGACCCCGAGCCGCCCAGGGGGTGCCGCGCGGCGACAGCTCGAGGTGGCGGTGGTCGTCGTGGTCGCCGAACGCGAGCCGGACCTCGAGGTACTGGTCGCCGAGCGCGGGCAGCACGGCGTCGCCCCACTCCACGAGCATGACGGCGTCCTCGTCGAGCATCTCCCCCACCCCGAGCTCGAGGACCTCCCGCAGCTGCTCGAGGCGGTAGACGTCGAGGTGGTGCAGCGCCAGCTCGGTGCCGACGTACTCGCGCACGATGGTGAAGGTGGGGCTGGTGACCGGCTCGGTGATGCCGAGGCCCCGGGCGAACCCCTGGGCGAACGCGGTCTTGCCGGCGCCCATCTCCCCGGCGAGCACCACCAGGTCGCCGGGCCGGCTGAGCTCGGCGAGGGCGGCGGCCAGGGCCTGCGTCTG